>CAYJOG010000461.1:0-2774 GCA_964371695.1 uncultured bacterium | reverse complement strand
AAAAACCCTTGATTTTGCTTTGGTTGTTGCGCGACGGGGGCGTCGCGCCTACTCCTGTGAAGCGCGTAAAACCCTGCTTTGTCACCAAAAGTTCGCAGCTATGGGCAAGGATGCCCGCGCCACCAGAGAGAAAAAGGGATGCGCTTATGGTTTCTCTGAACTTGCCTTGGCGGCCAGATATTTCATGCGTTTTTCCCGCAGTTCCCGCTCGCGGATGGGGTAAAACACAAACGCCACCGCACCGATCAGCACAAAAAACGCCGTGGTGGGGCCCAAGTAGCGCACCCCCATGTTGCTGCTGGCCGTGGGATGGCAATAACCGTAGGCCTCAAACAGCTTGCCCATCATGAGCGGCACAATGGCGGCGGTGCCTTTGCGGATGAGTCCCTCGGAGCCAAAGAACATGGCCTCGCGGCGCAGGCCGGTTTTGATTTCGTCTTCGTCAATGATGTCGGCCAGCACGGTGTTTTGCAGGCTCATCACGCCCGCCACGGGCACACCGATGAAAAAGAAAACGCCATAGGCGAAGTAGATGGTGGGCATGCCAAAAATGGTGGGTTCACCCAGCAGGTACAACAGCGGCATCACGGCAGCCATGGCGAACAGCGACACACCATAAATCAGTTTTTTATCCACCGTGCCCGCCATTTTCACCATGACGCCAAAACTGAGCATGACCGAGCCGATGATGAGGGCGTAGACCTTGGTCATTTCCTTGGCCGCCTCGCGGTGAAGGAGCAGCGGTACGACATATTCAATGGAACTCAGCACCGCCGTGAAGCCCACCATCAAAAACAGGGTGCTGACGGAATAAATGATGAACGCCCGGTTGAGGAAGGACCATTTGAACGACTCCCACAGGCCGTAATGTTCCTCTTCGGTGTATTCATCCAGCGGCTCGCGCACAAACAGGGGCGTAAGCGCAATCAGCACCATGGCCACCAGGGCCACGGTGGCGAAATAGGGCAGGCTCATGTCGGGGAAGCTCAGCACGTTGGTGAAAATGCCCCTCAAAATCTGTTGCAGCAGCAGCACGCCCAGAATGTTGAAAATCGCCAGCAGCAAGTTCACCGCCATGCGGCTTTTGTCGGTGCGCGCAATGACGGGCATCAGGGCCAGATGGGGCACAAACACCACGGTGTAGGAGAGCCAGAACCCGGAGCTCATCAGCATCAGCCACACGGCCACCTTCCAGTGCTGGCCAAACTGGCGAAAGAAACTGCCCAGCACCCCCCCCTTGCCGCCGTGGCCCTCGCCAGCGCCGGGCACTTCCTGATCTTTGGGAAACAGCGGACAACCCTTGCCATAGGACGTGCAGCGGCTGTCCTCGCCCACCAGTTTTTGCCAGTCCTGTTTGGTGCCTTTCACCTTGGACTTCAGGCGCTCCATTTCGCGCATGCAGGCGCTGCGGGCGTCTTTTTTCTGGGTCTGGTCAGCCAGGTGCTGGCATTTATCAAACCACGGCTCGCTCTGTGCTTTGTCAAACCAGCCACTGACAGGAACTTCTCCCTTGCCCCGCAGGCCCTTGATATGGGTCTGGCACATTTTCATGTCGGTGCGCGAAAGCTGGGGAATCACCTTGGCGCCGCTGTGGCGCAGCGCAGGGGGGACATACCACAACCCCATGAAAAAGATGCCCAGCGGCAGTATGCCCGCGATGATCCACGGAATGCGCCGCCCCAGGCGCGAGCGGGTGCGGTCGCTCAGATACGCCACCACGGGGTCGGCAAAGGCGTCCAGAATCTTGCCGACGCCCAGCACCGTGCTGGTGACCACGATGGGCAGCAGTTCGTCTCGCCCCTGACCGCCGGGGGGGCTGTAATAGATCATCACCATGGCGGTGAGGATCATGTGAAATGCGCCGCTGGCCGTGGACGCAGAGACGTAAGCGATTTTTGAACCCCAGGAAGCTTCTCCCCGGGTGGTAAGGGCAGAGGACATGCGGCACTGTTTATAAGCCCCAAACCGGATTTTGTAAACAGTGCCGCACGCGCCCGGACGGCGCGCCCCCCGAAAAGTGGAGGTTCCTGGAACCGGAGCTTTTCGCCCGCCAAGGGGGATTTTGCCCCGCTGGCGGGGGTGTCAAAAAGTCAGGAGGACTTTTTGATGCCGTCAAAAAAGGCGGCGGGCCTACATGATTCTCGACGCCAGTTCCGCCAACTCGCTGCGTTCTCCCTTGAGCAGCGTAATGTGCCCGGCCAGGGGAATGTGCTTGAAGCGTTCCACCACGTGGGTGAGGCCGTTGGAGCGGCTGTCGAGATAGGGGTGGTCGATCTGGCTGGGGTCACCGGTGAACACCACCTTGGTGCCCTCCCCCACGCGGGTAATGATGGTTTTGGCCTCGTGGGGCGTGAGATTCTGGGCTTCGTCCACGATGAAGAACTGGTTGGGCATGCTGCGGCCCCGGATGTAGGTGATGGGTTCCACTTCCAGCACCCGCTGGTTCATGAGGGTTTCAAAGGGCGATTCCCCTTGTCCCCGGTGGCGGTTGCTGAAAATGTACTCCAGGTTGTCCATCACCGGCTTCATCCAGGGGTCCATTTTTTCTTCTTTGGTGCCAGGCAGAAAGCCCAGGTCGCGCCCCAGGGGAATCACGGGGCGGGTCACCGAAAGCCGGGTGTAGATGGTTTCGTCCAACACCTTGGTCAACCCCGCCGCCAGGGCCAGCAGGGTTTTGCCCGTGCCCGCACCGCCAATCATCGTCACCAGACGGATGTTGTCGTCCATCAGCAGTTCCAGGGCAAAGCGCTGCTCTTTGTTGCGGGGGCCAATGC
>CAYJOG010000460.1:0-2778 GCA_964371695.1 uncultured bacterium | reverse complement strand
CCTCAAATCAAAAAGCAAAACACCTTTCACGCCCCGAAAAACTCCTGATGCAACGCCCGGATGGCCATGTTTTCTTCCTGTTCCAGAATACCGAACATGAGTGAAATTTCGCTGGCCCCCTGGTTGATCATCAGCAGATTCACCCCCGCCCGGCTGAGCGCCGTGCAGGCCCGCGCCGCCAGACCCACCGTGTGGCGCATGCCCAGCCCCGCCAGCACCACCAGCGAAATGCCCCGCTTCACCGTCACCCGGTCTACCTTCAGTTCTTTTTCTATGCGCCCCACAATCCGTTTTTCGGCCCCCGGGCCCAGTTGCCCTGCGCTCAAAATCACACTCACGCTGTCTATACCGCTGGGCATGTGTTCAAAACTCAGGCCCTCATCGGCAAACAGACCCAGCAGGCGCGCACCAAAACCCACTTCGCGGTTCATCAGCACTTTATCCACGGTGAAGTTCACAAAACCGCCCCCCATGCCCGCAATGCCCACCACCGGCTGCATGTGGTTGAACCGCCGCCTGGGCACAATGCGACTGCCTTTGTTTTTGGGGTTGTTGGTGTTTTTGAGCAGCACGGTGGTGCCGCCGCCCCACAGGGGCAGCAGGGCTTCGTCGTGCAACACGCCAAAACCGGCGTAACTCAGTTCGCGCATTTCCTGAAAGGTGATCTCGGCGATGGGCGCGGGGTTTTCCACCACTTTGGGGTTGGCGCTGAAGATGAAATCCACGTCGGTCCAGTTTTCATACAGGGCCGCACCGGTGGCGCGGGCCAGCACACTACCGGTCACGTCGCTGCCCCCCCGGCTGAAGGTAATGACCTTGCCCTTGGCTGTGTGACCAAAAAATCCGGGGAAAATCACCACGCCCTCTGCCGCCGAAACAGCCCGATGGATGCGCTCATAGGACTGGGGCAGCACCTGGGCGTTGCCCGGTTCATCGGTGAGCACCAGACCGGCTTTTTTGGGAGAGAGATAGGCGGCCTTCAATCCCTGGGCCTGGGCCACCTGGGCCACCAGCCGGGCGCTCAGGTCTTCGCCGGTGGACTTGAGCAGATCCAGAAATCCGGCGGCGTCCAGGTCTTTGCGAGAGAGCCGGGTTTCCAGTTCTTTTTTCACCCAGGCGGTGGTTTCGGCCTCAAGCCCCCAGGCGGCGGCAATGCCGGCATAACGGCTGGTGATTTCAGCGACGAGTTTTTTTTGCGCGCCGCCCCTGGCCTTGGCCGCGGCGATCAGCAAGTCGGTCACCTTGATGTCGCCCTTGAAACGCGCACCGGGGGCGGACACCACCACCACGCGGCGTTTCTTGTCGGCCTTCACAATGGCCAGCACCTTTTGCACCTGCTCGGCGCTCGCCAGAGAGCTGCCGCCAAACTTGCACACCGTGATGGAAGAACCCATGAAAACCCCCTCATTTTCTCGCCGGGACCACACCGGCGCGGCGGAAGTTTAAACTTTTTTCAGAAAACGATGGGCCTTTTCTTTTACCGACTTCCCCTTTCCTACTTCCCCTCCGACAGCCGGTTGATCAGATAATCCGGCAGGCGGGCTTTGCGCATGTCCTCCTGTAAACCGGCCACGTCCCAGGTCACCCGCCGCTGGGTATACGTCATGGCGGCGTCATCCAATATCCCAAAGGCAAGGCGCGTGTCGCCATCTCGCGGCTGGCCCGCCGATCCGGGATTGATGAGAATCTGGTCCTCACCGCTCAAGTCCACCGTGTCGCCATCGTCCAGCCACTTGCGTATCAGACGGTTGTTGTGGATGCGGAACGCCTCGCTGATGTGCGTGTGGCCCACAAACAGGATGCGCCGCCGGTATTGCTTCACCAGCGTGAGGTTGGAGATGGCGTCTTCTTCGTTTTTGACATAGGCCCAAAGTTCGTTGAGGTTGGAGTGGGCAAAAACAAACGGCCCGAAACCCGCCTGATAGGGCTGGGTGCGCAGCCAGTCCATGTGTCCGGGCAACAGCTTGCGGCGGCTGTACATCAACGCCTGTTTGGCCGGGCCGTTGAACCACCAGAGCAGGTTGTCGTCAAAACACGCCTGGTCGTGATTGCCCATCACGGCATAGGCGGCGTTTTCCATCACAAAGGCCACCGCCTCGTTGGGATGCGGACCATAGCCCACAATGTCTCCCAGCGAAATCAGGCCATCGTGTTCGCCCCCGTGCTGACCAATGGCCTGCACCGAGGGCTGGCTGGCGTGCAGGTCGGCCACCACCAGATAACGGGCCATGCTCAGGTTTCCTTTTTGGCGGCGCGGCTGAGCACCATTTTCACCGTGTCCAGCACCAGCCGCAGATCCAGCGACAGGCTGTAGTTATAGGCATACCACAAATCAAATTTCAGCTTCACCTCGGCGGTGGTGTGATATCGCCCATGCACCTGACTGAGGCCGGTCACGCCGGGGCGCACCCGGTGGCGCTCGGCATAAAGCGGAATTTCCTTTTCAAACTGCGCCACAAAAAACGGGCGCTCCGGGCGAGGCCCCACCACGGCCATCTGTCCCTTCAACACGTTCCAGAACTGGGGCAATTCGTCAATTTTCAAGAGTCGCAGCCAATAACCCAGCGCCGTCACGCGGGGGTCCTGCGCCCCAGCCGCCAGCACCGGGCCGGTGCCCGCCTCGCTGTTTTTTTTCATGGTCCTGAGCTTGACCACACCAAATGTTCTGCCCCCCAGCCCCACCCGCTCCTGCGCATAAAACCGCCCCCCGCCCTGGGTGCGCCCCATCAGCGGCGCAAGAAAAACCAGCAGCACCCCCAGCACCAACAGGGCGGGCAC
>CAYJOG010000459.1:0-2780 GCA_964371695.1 uncultured bacterium | reverse complement strand
GAGCAGGGGTTTTCGTTTGCCAATGGATTTGCCGTCCAGCGTGATGTCTTCATCCTGCGTGGCCAGCAGCTCTTTGAGCACCTGAGTTTTGAACAGCAGGCCGCCGATGGTGAGAATGACGTGCAGCACGATTTTGGCCATCAGGATCACGGCGTTCACCATGCCCGGTTTGCGGTTGTAGATTTTGAGGAAGTTGGGTGAAAGCCCGGTGCCAAAGGCCACGCCCACAATGCCGTTGCCCAGGATGGTTTTGAGTTTCAGGATTTCGGCGTTGCCCGAATGTACGGAGTTAATGGCTTTTTCCAGGTTGCTTTCCACCTGGGCGTGCTTGAACTGAAGGTGTTTGCAGATGATGTTGTTGGTGCCGCCGCCCGTGATGATGATGGTGGGGAACTGGTTGGGCGGATACACCTTGTGAATCACCGACAACCCCTGGCTGATGGAACCATCCCCGCCGGGGAGGGCGATGTAGGTGATGCCCTCATCTCGAAACTTCTGGATGGCCCTGGGCAGGTCTTCCAGGGTTTTGGTGGCGATGACAAGGTCATCTGGCGAAAGAATCTTTTTCAGTTTTTCTTCGGTCACCACGCCGGATTTGAACAACCGGGCATTGCAGTTGACGATGACGCCGATTCGGCCACGCTGGCTCATGGGGTTGGCTCCTTTAGCAGGCTTTTGAAGGTCTCCCGAATGGCCTCGGCGGGCACACCCTTTACCAGGGCGCACCTGCCGATTCCCTTCAGCAGTACAAAAGCGTTTTGTCCTGATGTGAATTTCTTGTCGTATTTTATGGCTTCGAGCAGATTAGACAACTGCCCCCCCGGCAAATACACGGGCAACTGGAGTTTTTTGAGAAGCGCCGTGATGCGGGGGGACAAATCCTGGCGCGTGAGGCCCAGCCGGTGACTCAGACGCGCCGCGCCCACCAGACCAATGGCCACCGCCTCACCGTGCAGGTAATGCCCCAGGCCGCTGGTGGTTTCGATGGCGTGGGCAAAGGTGTGCCCCAGGTTCAGCAGCGCCCGGCGGCCTGTGGTGTCGCGCTCGTCGGCCTTCACCACGCGCGCCTTGAACGCGCAGCAGTCCAGAATGATCTGGTCGTAATCTTTCAGCGCCGGGTTGAGCAGGCGTGGGCCAAGGTCTTCGAGTTTTTCAAAAAACGTCCGGTCAAAGAGCAGGCCGTATTTCACCACCTCCGCGAGACCGGCGCTCATCTCGCGGGTGGGCAGGGTTTTGAGCACGTTCGGGTCAATCACCACCAGATGGGGCTGGTGAAACACCCCCAGGTAATTTTTATACCCCTCATGGTCAATGCCGGTTTTGCCGCCCACGCTGCTGTCCACCTGGCTCAAAAGCGTGGTGGGAACCTGCACGCAGGGCACCCCCCGGCGAAAAGTGCCCGCCACAAAACCCGCCAGATCCCCCGTCACCCCACCCCCCAACGCCAACACCGCGCCGGGCAGGGGTTTGGTTTTCAGCAGGGTTCCAATGGCTTTTTCATAATTTTCAAGGGTTTTGGCTGCTTCACCGTCGAGCAGCACAACCTGGCCCAGGAACTTTTTTTTCAGGCTCCGTTTCACCGTTTCGCCATAAAGCCCCCACACAGTCTCCTGACTCACCACAAACAGACCCTGGGGCCCCAGCACGTCTTCGCACAGCGGCCCCAGCCGCCTGAGCGCCCCGCGTTCACACACAATGTCATAGGTGCGGGAGGGCGTCTGAACTGGCAGCGTCGGACACATGGATTTCAAAAATACACTTCCTGGAACAGGTGTTCCTTTTCAACCTGTTTGTCTTCCAGCAGGTATTTTTTGACTTCCTTGATCATGTCGCCGGAGCCACACAGGTAAAAATCCATGGCGGCGTAATCCCAGTCCCCCGTCTGTGTATAAAGGTAATCCGTCACACGGCCCTTGAAGCCATTCCACTGGCCCACTGGCCGCGAAATGCAGGTGATGCTTTGCAGTTCAAAAGGATGGCGGGTGTCGGAAAGCAGGTCCCCGTAAAGGATTTCGTCTTCGGTGCGGTAACCCGCTAGGCTGATCACCTTCTGGATTCCCTCACGAAAGACCCCGTTGAGCATCATGCTGCGAAACGGGGAAATGCCCGTGCCGGTGCTGAGAAACACCACGGGGCGCGAGGGGTCTTTGCGCCACACAAACTTGCCAAAGGGCATCTGGGCGTCCATGGTCTGGCCGGGTTTCAAGTTTTGAATGAACGTGCTGCCGGGGCCGCCTTCCACCAGTTTCACACACAGGCCCAGCCCCCTGCCCTCCATGAACTCCGGCGGCGTGGCGATGCTGTAACTGCGCCGCAATTCCTTGCGGGCGGGCGGGGCGTCGGGGTCCGGGTTGGGAATGCGCGCCGTCAGAAACTGCCCGGCTTCAAAGGGTGCCTGCTCAGGCAGTGAAAAAATGGTTTCGGTCACCGTGGGCGTGAGGCGAATCTGCTCAAGACAGGTGAGCGTGAAAATGTCCTTGGCCATGCAGGACACCATGATAAACAAAATAAGGGCGTAATACCCAATCAGCCCTGTTGACAAAACCTGCCGGTGGACTGGCAACTATTGCCGCTCCCACGCTCCCAATTTTTATGCGGGGGGGCTTTGCCCCCGCACCCCCACCGGGGTAACAGCGGTTCCCCCGGACCCCCTGTGTATAGCGGTTCCTGACAGGTTGCGGCCACCACGGCGGGCTTTGCCCGCCTCATCTCCACGGGAGCGCCCCAAGCCGGAAGACAATCGATTTCTTCAGTAGATTTGAACATTGAGGGGTTTGTCT
>CAYJOG010000458.1:0-2788 GCA_964371695.1 uncultured bacterium | reverse complement strand
CCGCTGGCGCGGTTGACACTCCCGGCGAGACGCCGGGGCTACGTCAAAAAACCCAGACAATTCCTCTATTTTTTTCATAACCCTAACAGCAATGGGCGCGGTGTCCCCACCGCGCCTATCTCATACCAATGAACATTCAAAACAGCAGGAATGTTCATTGGTTTTAATGGCCTTGCCGTTCATCGTGAACGGCTGCGGCCCGGCGCGGCGCAGGCAAAGCCTGCTTGCGCCGCGAACACCTCCGGCCCTGTCTGGGCCTCGGTGTTCGAGTCGAATTCATCCATGAATTCATGCCAATTTTCACCGAACCGCCAGACTTCGCAGCACCCATTTCCAAACCGGCTCATCGTTCAGGATTAATGTTGTTCCGATTGAAAATTTGCACCAAGACGGCGATGCGAACATCGCCGCTACTCCGGTAAAGCACGCAGCATTGAGCGTGTCACGACTTGCGCCCATCAACTTTGGGAGGATGCCATTGCCCTCAAAACAACTTCCTGCCCACCAGCGCCGCCACCATCAAACCCACCACCAGCAGCACCCAGCCCCACGACAAAAAACGCCGCGCCCGCTGCACCAGTTCCTGTGCCCTGGTGTTCTCCCCCGCCTGATATTGGGCGTTGGCCTGAAGGCTCATGATGAGCGCCCCCACGCCAAAAAACAGCGCAGGCACACCCACCAGCACCAGACTCAACACCCCCGCCAGCACACACAGCACCACCACGGGAATAAGCGGGCTGCCCTGGGTAAGCGCCCCCTGGGGCATGTTCATGCCAGAGGCCGTCACCGGCCCCAGCGAGATGCTCGCCCTGGGTTCCTCCACCTGCGCCACAGGGGGCGCGCCGGTGGCGGGGGCCTGCACAAACAGGTGGCTGAGTTCCGAGAACACCCCCGCCATCATCTGCACGTTGTCCCCGTCCCGCCTCAGCAGGGTTTTGCGCCCCAGGCGGTTTTCCGCCACCCACTGTGCCAGTTGTTCGGCAGTGGCGGGGCCATATTCATTGCCATCGGCGGCGACCACAAAATATTGCTGGGGCATGGCTTCAAGTTTAACAGCCTGTGGAAAAAACCCGTCCGTGGAATTGACCGGGTGTTTTTCAGCACCCTGCTAAACTACAACACCAACGTGACCCAGCCGCCTCCCCCGCGATTCATCCCGCTCCTTTTTGTGTTGCTGCTGTTGAGCCAGGTGGCCGTGGCGGCCCCCCTGCGCACGGGTCAGGACGACGCCGCCACGCTGGTCCAGGCCCGGGTGAAACTGGACAAAAACTATCACCTGCTGGTGGACGGCGAGGCCATCACCACCGACGTGGCCCCGGTGTCCAAGGGCGGCGAGGTGTTTGTGCCCATCCGTTTTGTCACCGAATACATGGGCGCGCGGGTGGACTGGATTGAGACCGACCGCATCGCCAAGATCACCCGCGGCATGGACACCGTGCGCATCGCCGAGGGCGAAAAAATGGTGCGGGCCGGTCAGGACACCCTCACCCTGCGCCACGCCCCGTTTTTATATCGCGGCAGGCTGATGGTGCCGCTGTTGGTCACCGCCCAAGGCATTGGCATGGCGGCGCGCCAAACCCCCAAAGGCATCGAAATCGAAAGTCCCCGGCAAGGGGCCAACCAGCGGGCCGACCGTTTCATGCTGGGGCTGGACCTCACCCTGGCCCTGGGGGCGCTGCTGCTTTTGTTGTGGCGCATCACCCCCGCCGCCCGCAGCCAGTGGGGCACACTCAGCGCGGCGGATCTGGCCGTGATGCTGGTGTGTCTGCTGGTGCTCACACCGGCCATCGCCCTGTTGGCCCGCAGCCACGCCTGGGCGGCCCTCGTGCCCGCGGGCACGGCGCTCACCGGCGCACTCAGCCGCGAGCGTTATGCCGGGCGGCTGGTGAGCATGGCCGCTTCGGCCCAGGGCCTGGGGCTGATCGGCACCCTGCTGGGCCTGGGGCTGATCATCGGCCCCGCCGTGGCCAGCCAGGACGTGAGCGCCATCGGTTATGGCATCAGCGTGAAAATCGAAGCGAGCATCGCCGGTCTGGGCCTGTCGCTGATACTCAACACGCTGCTGGGATACGCCAGCCGTGAGTGAGGTGCAAACGAGCACGGGCGGCCCCAGGCGCGTGAGTTTTCTCATGCCCTTTGTGGACTTCTGTTTTTTGCTCATCATTCTTTTTGTCGCCCTGCTGAGCGTGGCCTATTTCGACCCCAGCCAAGCCCACAGCCGGTTGGAAGTAGTAAAGGGCGGCGAAGAAATCTTGACTGAAGAGGGCGACACTCAGGGCCGCGTGGCCAGCATAACCCCCGCTGGCAAACCCTCGCCCGCAGCCGCCGTGCGCCCCCTTGGCCAGGAAATCACGGCCTCTGCCGCCACAGAGCAGGCCCTTCGTCAGAAACTCCGGGCGCAGGAACAGGACAAACGCCGCCTGCTCTCACAAACCGAAAAACAGCTCTCGGCCCGAAAGACCATGCAGGGACAACTGGAAACCCAGGCCCGCTCGCTGGAAAAACTGCTCCAGGGCCAGGGAGCCTTCAAGGAACAGTCCCGCGCCCTGGAAAAGGAACTCACCGCCCTGCGCAACGAAGTAAAAACCCTGAAACAACGGGTGGCGGAACTGGAACAGGAGCGGGAACGCCTCTCCCGCGAACTGGAAAAGGAACGCCAGACCAACAGCATCTTTTTGCCGGGCGGGCCATAGAGCCGTTTCCGAATTAGAGTGTTTTTAGACATGGTATAGACAAACGGTGGGGTGCCCTCAATGCCCTCTCCCTCAGGGAGAGGGCGGGATGAAAC
>CAYJOG010000457.1:0-2789 GCA_964371695.1 uncultured bacterium | reverse complement strand
CGGGATAGAGCACCCCCGCCGCCACCGGCACCCCCAGGGCGTTGTAACCAAAGGCGAAAAACAGGTTCTGGCGGATGTTGGCCATGGTGGCCGCCGACAGGCGTCTGGCCCGGACAATGCCCAGAAGATCGCCCTTGACCAGCGTCACACCGGCGCTGTGCATGGCCACGTCCGCGCCGGTGCCCATGGCGATGCCCACCTGGGCCTGGGCCAGGGCGGGGGCGTCGTTGATGCCGTCTCCCGCCATGGCCACCACCCGGCCCTGTTGCTGCAACGCCTTCACCACGCCCGCCTTGTCCTGGGGCAGCACACCGGCGTGGACCTCTTTCAGGCCCAGGCGGTCTGCCACGGCCTGGGCGGTGGTGGCGTTGTCGCCGGTGAGCATCACCACCCGCACGCCTTCCTGCGCCAGGGCGTCCAGGGCCTGGCGCGTGGTGGCCTTGATGGGGTCAGCCACACCCAGCAAACCCGCCGGTTTTCCTTCGACCACCAGAAAAATCACCGTGACACCTTCGCGGCGCAACGCCTCGGCTTTTTCCTGCATCTGTCCGGCGGCCACGTTCATGTGGCTGAACAGGGCCGGGCTGCCCAGCGACACCGCCACACCACTGACACGCCCCGTCACCCCTTTGCCGGGGACGGCCTGAAAATCTTCTGCGGCGGGCACCGCCAGACCCCGCCCGGCGGCCTCCTGCAAAATGGCGGCGGCCAGGGGATGCTCGCTGGGGCGCTCCAGGGCGGCGGCCATGGCCAGCACCTGGATTTCCGTGAAACCTTCAAACACCTCCACCTGCACCAGACGCGGTTTGCCCTCGGTGAGGGTGCCGGTTTTGTCCACCACCAGGGTGTCCACCGTGCGCAGCACTTCCAGGGCTTCGGCGTCTTTGAACAACACGCCGCCCTGCGCCCCCTTGCCCATGGCCACGGTCAGGCTCATGGGGGTGGCCAGACCCAGGGCGCAGGGGCAGGCGATGATGAGCACCGACACGGCGTTCAGCACGGCATAGGTCAGCGAAGGCGCGGGGCCCCAGGCCCACCACACGCCAAAGGCCACGGCCGCCACGCCCACCACGGCAGGCACAAACCAGGCGCTGACGGTGTCGGCCAGTTTCTGGATGGGTGCGCGGCTGCGCTGGGCCTCGGCCACCAGATGGATGATCTGGGCCAGCAGTGTGTCTGCCCCCACGCGCTCCGCCTGCATCACCAGCGCGCCGCCGCCGTTCAGCGTGGCGCCGACAAGATGGTCCCCGGCCTGTTTTTCCACGGGCAGGGGCTCGCCGGTCACCATGGATTCATCCACGGCGCTGTGGCCTTCTTTCACCACGCCGTCGGTGGGCACCTTTTCGCCGGGCCGCACCCGCAGCAGGTCGCCGGGCTGCACCAGAGAAAGCGGTACTTCTTCTTCAGCGCCGTCGGGGCTGATGCGTCGGGCCGTTTTGGGGGCCAGACCCACCAGCGCGCGAATGGCCGCCCCCGTGGCGGAACGGGCGCGCAGTTCCAGCACCTGACCCAGCAGCACCAGCGCCACAATCACCGCAGCGGCTTCGTAATAAACCCCCACCTGACCGGTTTCGGTGCGAAAACTGGCCGGGAACAGGCCGGGCCAGCCGGTGCCCACCACGCTGTAGACCCACGCCACGCTCACCCCCAGGGAGATGAGGGTGAACATGTTCAGGCGGCGGGTCACAATGCTCCGCGCCCCCTTGGTCATCAGGGGCCAACCCGCCCACCACACCGTGGGGGTGGCCAGCGCCAGACCAATCCAGGCCGTCCAGCCGGGTTTGATCAGACGGTGCAGCGGCATGCCCGGCCACATCTCGGCCATGACCATGCCCACCAGGGGCAGGCTCAGCAGGCTGGCGACGGCAAAGCGGCGGGTCATGTCTTTGAGTTCCAGGCGCTCCAGGGCCGCCGGGCCGCTGCGGGGCTCCAGGGCCATGCCGCAGATGGGGCACGCGCCGGGGCCGGGCTGGCGCACCTCCGGGTGCATGGGGCAGGTCCATTCTCCTGTGGCAGGAGAAACCGGCTCCAGCGCCATGCCGCAGACCGGGCAGGAACCGGGTTTGTCCTGCCGCACCTCCGGGTGCATCGGGCAGGTGTAGACCGTGCCGGGATGGTCTGCCCTGGCGGCGGCTGGCGGGGCGGCGTGATGGTGGTGGGCGGAATGGTTTTCGTGGGGATTCATGTTGGGTTCCTTTTGGTCAACACACGGGGAAAAAAGGCAGGGGTTCTGGCGGCGTAGTCTTCCCACGCTGCGCCAAAGGCATGGTGGCTGTCGGCTTCTTCGCGACGGGCGAGGCGGGTGTACATCACCACCAGAATGGGGAACATCACCAGCGTGGGCAGCGTGGGCCACTGCAATAGAAAGCCCACCATGATGAGCAGAAAACCCAGGTATTGGGGGTGACGCAGACGGACATAGGGGCCGCCCGTGGCCAGTTGGCCGGTGCGCTGGGCCTGATAGAGCACTTTCCAGGCGGCGGACAACAGAAAAAATCCGCCCACGATCGTCACGTTGCTCAGCAGGTGAAGGGGGCTGAAATGGGGATTGCCCTTCAGCCCCAGCAGACTGTTCCACAGGTGGCCGTTGTCGTGGCTGAGGTTGTTCAGGGCGGGGATGCGGTTGCCCAGCCAGCCGGAGAGAAAGTAAAGCGTGAGGGGAAAACCGTACATCTCGGTGAACAACGCCACCAGAAAGGCGCTGAACGCACCAAAGGAACGCCAGTCGCGGCTGGTTTTGGGGTGGGTGAAACTGAAGGCGAAGAGAACGAACACGGCGGTGTTGATCA
>CAYJOG010000456.1:0-2789 GCA_964371695.1 uncultured bacterium | reverse complement strand
TAGCAACGCAGCATTTACTGGACGGGTCATGTCTGCCCCCACCCGAGTATTGCTGCTTATAACTGGAAGCATTCCTTCATCTAAGTTGCTGAATACAAGCCCTTGGTCCAGCATGCCAAACAGACTCAAACTGTCATAGACACTTCCACTTAGAGCCAGCGGAGTGTGGCTGACCAAGTAGTCGTTTGACGGCAATCGCAGGTTGGAAATTATTTCGTCAATAAAAAACTGGGTGTTACCAACAGGCGCCTGACCCCCATTGCCAGTTGCCATCAGGCTTAAACCCATTTTGGTTAAAGATGGCAAACTAACGTTTTCTTCGGAATGCTGTAAAGTATAGCCGCTCCCAGTGTCAATAAAATATAGAATTCGAGGGGGGTTTTGCATTATCTCAACTTTAACGCGCACAGGCGCGTCAGGAAAAACATCAATTCCGCTCAATTGATGAAATCTATTATCCCCATTCACAGTAAAAATGGTGGTGAGTAGTCCAGGTTGGCCTGGGTTAATAACTCGCAACTCAAACCCAACTACATTGCAAGTGTCGCAAGGGCCTGGTAATACAAGCCGTGTCGCCATCACTTGGTCTGCCTGTGGCTCGCTTGCGGCGCTAAACCCCAAGCTTGTTTCAAGAGTGGCGACACCACCAAATGGTGGAGCATATTGGTATTGAGCGGTATTTAAATCAATCCACCCTACATTGTCAGTAAGTTGAAATATGGCTTTCCCACCACCATCTAAAAACGGTGTTGGAGACGATGTTCCATCATGGGTTTTTGCAATTAGCGCACTTGAATAGTTTGTCCCGGCAAAGGAGTCTTCCACCGGCGGTGGGGGATTGGGATCAGGGCTAAAAATCAATGTTCCTGGATTATCGTACCCAGAGGGTACTGAAAGTGACAGCGGCGGCGGTTGGCCCCCACCCGCATCTTGCGTGAAGCGACCTACGGTTGCCACTAACTGACCAGCGATTTGGCCACTTTGATCTTGACTCTGTATAAGCGGCACCGTGACGGCGTATTGGCCGGGAGCATTTTCGGTTAACCGAAGAACCCCAGACATGGCCGCCGATGCACCAACCCCATGACTGTTGCCCGGATTCACCAATACCGCTGCGATATCTGATAAACCTGCCATTCCGCTGTAGCGGACTTGCAGCGCGTCTCCTACCATGACCGCTGTTGCCTGTGGATCACTTAGTTTCACTAATGTGGCGGATGAGGTTGTTATCTCCGAAGAAGGAGCAGCGGGTGCTGGTTCCGTGGTCACGGTCATCAATGCGGGGAGTAGTTCGGTACCGATAACTGCGACACCTACCTCCCCTACCGTCACCACGCTGGTGGCGAGGTTGCCCACGTTGTCGGCGGCGGTCAGCACAAAAGTATGCACGCCGTCTGGCAGCGGGGGGAGTTGGGCGGTGTATTCGCCGCTGGGGCCATCCGCAGTGAGCGCCACGGTTTGGCCGTCCACCGTCAGGTTCAGGGACTGCGGATTCACGCCGCTGCCCGTTGTGCCTGCGGGCTCCTGCACACGCACACGAATCGCCCCAGCAATGTCCAGGTTTCCGCTCGCGTCTGGGTTCAGCCACGTGATCTCAGGCGCCAGTGTGTCCGCCACCAGTTCCACCAGCACAGAGGTCTCCGGGGCAGCGGCCGCCGCCCTGGCGCGTCGCCCACCCGTCGCCCCTGCTCCTTTTTGCGCCGCGACCAGAATGGTGTTGTTGCCCTCGGTGAGGTTCAGCGGCATCACGAAGCGGCCGTCTGGCGTCACCACGGCGGGGGTCTCGTCCACCCGCACCGCTGCGCCGGGATTCGTCTGACCCTCCAGCACATAACTCAGGGTGTTCAGCCAGAAGGGGTCCGCGGGCGGCTGGGTGATGCTCAGGCTGGGCGGTGTGTTGTCCACGGGTGTCTCGCGCGTGAGGTTGAGCGTGGTGGTGGTGATGTTGCCGCTGGCGTCGCTGGCCACCAGCACAAACACGTTGGGGCCAGGCGCGAGCGTGAGCACGGTGCTGAACGGCAGGCTGGAGAACTGCGGGCTTGAGGCTTCAGGCTTCGGGCCAAGGGGCTGTTGGTGGGGGTTGATATTTGAAGAAGAAGGCGAAGCGGCCAGCGTCACGCCGTTCACCATCAGATTCACCGGCCCGCTGTCGTCGCTCACCACACCACTCAGCGTCACGGTGGCGTCTGTGGTGCTGAAAGTGGATGTGGCCGGGTTTTGCAGCGTGATGAGCGGTGCCGTGATGTCGGCCACAGGCGACTCGACAGCCGGCGGATTTTCTGTCACGGGCGCCGGTGTCTCGGCGGGCGGATTTTCAACCACAGGCGCTGGTGTCTCGGCGGGCGGATTCTCCACCACCGGCGCGGGTGTTCCAGCAGGCGGCGGTGTGATGACAGGGGGCTCCACCGGCGGCGGATTTTCCACAACACCGGGCGGCACGCCTTCTTCTTGTGGCGGCGCGGGCGGTGCATAAATGAGTGTGCGCACCAGCATGGCCACGTTGCCCGCCGCGTCGGTGGCGGCGAAGCTCAGCACGTTCGCCCCTTCGTTCAGCGTGAGCGCGTGGCTGAAAGCACCATTGGCAAAACCCACCGGCTGGCCGTTCAGCCCAAAGCTGGCGATGGTTCCGCTGTCCTCAGTGAGCGTGCCCGTGAGTGTGACCGTGTTGGTATTCAGCGTGACGTCCGCCGGATGGCTGCTGAGCGCAATAACCGGTGGCGTGGTGTCCTGGGCGGGCGGCGGATTTTCCACAACACCGGGCGGCACGGGCGGCACGCCTTCTTCTTGTG
>CAYJOG010000455.1:0-2810 GCA_964371695.1 uncultured bacterium | reverse complement strand
CCAGTTTGCCCTTGCGGATGCGCCGCCCATAGGCCCCCAGGCTGAACTCGCCGGAGACGGGGTTCACGCCCATGCCCATGGTGCCCAACACCAGCACGCCGTCCGGGGTGTCGTCCACCACGTCGGCTTCATTCATGCCCGCCGCGCCTTCCAGCAACACGTTGGAAAATCCGATGCCGATGCCGCCGCCATATCCCGTGCGCGAGGCGTTGCCTGTGGTGGCGGTTTTGCATTTGCTGGCGTAATAACGGTTGAAGACAAAGCCGGTGAAGCGGCCCTGGTCTATCAGCACCTTGCGTGTTTTGGGCGTGCCTTCGCCGTCATACACACCGCTGCCCAGCGCGCCGGGCAAAAACGGGTCTTCGATGAGCTGGATGTTTTTGCCCGCCACTTTTTTGCCCACGCGCCCCAGCAGATAACTGTTGCGGTTCGCAAGGCGGCTGCCTTTCATGGCCCCCAGCAGGCCGCTGAAAAGCACACCGCTCTGCTGGTTGTTGAACACCACCGCCATGGGGCCGGTGGCGATGGGTTTGGCCCCCAGCAGGCAGCGGGCTTCGTCGGCGGCCCGCACCGCCAGCACGTTCCAGTCGCCCAGGCCCTGCAATGACCGGGCGGCGGTGCCTTCCCACGCCGCCTGCTGGCCGTGTTTTTCGTCGGCGGCATACAGGCCAATCCACACGCTGGCGCCGGTGCTCTGGCGGATGATTTTCTGCCCCAGGCTGTTGAGCAGCACGGTGGTGGTGCGGGCTTCGTGATAGTTCGCGCCGTCTGACAGGCGGATGGCCGCCTGCCCCAGCCCGATTTTTTCAAGCGACATCAGCCGCTTGAGTTTTTGGGATTGGGGCAGGGTGCTGAAGTCGTCCTGATAGAGCGCCAGCTTTTTTTCACCGGGGCTTTTTTCGGAAGGGGCCAGGGAGTGGTGCGGATCGCTGGCCACCGACTCCGAAAACTCCGCCGTGCGGCGGATGAGTGTTTTGAGCGCCGCAGGATGCAGGTCGGTGCTGTGGCCTTCGCTCAGGCGCTTGTTTTTGAAAAATCGTATGCCCAGGCCCTTGTCTTCGCCCTGTTTCACTTCGTCCACCTTGCCTTCGTGTACCTTCATGGTGCAGCCCACGCTGTGCTGCACCATCACCTCGGCTTCGTCCGCGCCCTGGCGCAACATGGTGCGCAGCACGCTTCTGGCCAGGGTCACCAGCGGCGCGGGGTCTTCGGGTGGGTGAAAGGGTGTCGCGCTCACCGGCATGCTCCTCCCACCGTGATGTTTTTGATGCGCAGCGTAGGCCCGCCCACGTTCACCGGCACACTCTGGCCCGATTTGCCGCACACAAAAGTGCCTTTGTCGAGCGCGCTGTCATTGCCCACGCGGTCCACCGATTTCAAAATCTGCGGGCCGTTGCCAATCAGCGTGGCTCCCTCGATGGAGTGCGAAATCTTGCCGTTTTCAATCAGATAGGCTTCGTTCATGTTGAACACGAAATTGCCGTTGCTGATGTCCACCTGGCCGCCGGTGAAACTGTGGGCGAAGACACCCCGTTTGGTGCCCGCGATGATTTCTGCCGGGTCGGTTTTGCCGCCCATCATGTAGGTGCAGGTCATGCGGGGCATGGGCATGTGGCGGTAGCTCTGGCGGCGGCCGCTGCCGGTGCTTTTCTGTTTCAGTTGCCAGGCGCTCAACAGGTCATACATGTAGCCCTTCAGCACGCCTTTTTCGATGAGCACTTTTGTCTGTCCCGGCATACCCTCGTCGTCTACGGCGATGGAGCCGCGCTGGTTGTTCAGCGTGGCGTCGTCCGTCACGCTCACCAGATGGCTGGCCACGCGCTCTCCCAGTCGGCCCGTGTAGTTGCTTGTTTTTTTCAGAATGAAATCGGCTTCCAGGCCGTGGCCCACGCTTTCGTGCAGCAACACGCCGCCCCAGCCGGGGCCTACCACCACGGTCATCTCACCGGCGGGGGCGGGGCGGGCGTCCAGGTTCACCATGGCCACGCGGGCGGCCTCCAGCAGTTCCACTTCGGGCGGATGCGCCTTGAAAAACTCCAGGCCAAACCGCCCACCGTAACTGGCCGTGCCCTCTTTGGTGACGCCCTTGCGGCTGGCCACCACGTTGGCGTTGAGCCGCACCATGGGCTGCACGTCGCTCACCATCAGCCCCCGGCTGTTGGCGATGGTGATGTGGCGGCGGCTGTCGGTGTAGGAGAGCTTGATTTTTTTGATGCAACCATCGTGGGCGCGCAAAGCCCGGTGGCCCGCCTTGAGCAGGTGCAGTTTTTCTTTGGCGGGGGCGCTCACGGCGGCTTTTTGATGGGCGTAGCGGTCGGCAGCCGCCACCTCGGCCAGGGGCCGCACGGTGGTTTTGCCCGCACGGGCGATTTCAGCCGCCGTTTTGGCGGCCCGCCGCAGCGATTCGGGCGTGAGTTCATCGGTAAACGCATAGCCGGTGTGGTATTGGTGAATCACCCGCACCCCCGCGCCCATGCTGTCGCCCACGGTGGTGGACCGCAACTGGCCGTCTTCAAAATCCAGCGCGGTGCTTTCGGTGCGCTCTACAAACACCTCGGCAAAGTCTCCCCCCTTGGCCAGGGCTGTTTTCAGCACGCCCAGCAGTTCGTCGGCGCTCAACAGGTGAGGATGCATGGGCGGGAGTCTATCGCGGTTTTGCGCATGTGGCTGCGCTTCGGGTTAAACTCCGCCCGTGAAAAAAGCGGCTGATTTTCAGGAGCTGTTGTTCCGCCTGCAGCAGTTCTGGAGCGACCGGGGGTGTGTCATCGCCCAGCCCTATGACCTGCCCATGGGCGCGGGCACCATGGCCC
>CAYJOG010000454.1:0-2818 GCA_964371695.1 uncultured bacterium | reverse complement strand
TGACCTCACATCTGTTCGGTCACGGTCTGCCCTCTCCCTCAGGGAGAGGGCAAGGGCTGACCCCACTCTTTGTCTACGTCAAATATGAATTTGCTCTAACGCCTATGGACCTCACTCCTGCGGATAACGCAGGCAGGGGTCCGGGTCTTCACCAGCGGGTGACCAGCGCCTGCCCGCGCCACCGCACAGGTGGTTGTCCAGGCCGTGGGGCGGGCTGAGCCATTCGTTCTGATCCAGCGGTGAAATGGCGGCATCCGCCCCCGGCGCGTCAGACCACCAGCCCTGCGGCGGCAGACGGTGCGGGCCAGGCAGGTGGGCGGCGTCGGGCAAAAGTTGCGGCTCGGCGGTGGCCTGCCGGTGGGCCAGACGCCACTGGCGCAGCACTTCTTCGCACAACAACCAAAGGTGTTCCGGCCCGTGATGGCGAGACAACCGCATTTCGCTCAGGCCGCTCGCCCACACCGCACCGGGATAGGCATTGTGTCCCCCGGCGGCCTGACGAAAAAACACCGCCTGAGACATCACACTGATTTCGCCATCCAGAAACACCGTGGGGGTAAGCACAATCTCCAACCGGTTCAGGCCGGGGTTCTGATCTTCGGGTGCGCCCATGGGCTGGTTCCACGTCACGGGCCAGGGGTTGTCGTCTGGTTCCTCTCCCAAAAAGGGTCTGCGGGGAATGAGAAAAGCCTGACTGGTGTGGGGCCAGTCCCCAAGCGCCGGGCCGTGGCCTGTGTTTAACTGCGCATGGGAGCCGGAGCCGCGCCAGTTCACGTCAGCGGGTACGTCAAAACCAGCCTGCCGCAACACACCGGCGGCGCGGGCGCGCAGGCGCTCGGACAGGGCCTGATGGTTTTGCCACCACGACCAGTCCCCCGCCAGCGTCACCTTCACCTGCGTGGCCGACACCCCCCGCAGATTGGCCGGGTCTGCGAACCAGGGTACCGCGCCGGTGCGGATGCCGCTTTCGATTTCACGGGTCCGCAGGCTGAGGGTGGCGTCTTCGGCAACAACATCCAGCGGTTCATCCACCACCCACTGGGGCAGCGGGGGTTTGAGGGGTTTTGAGGCTTCAAACGGGGGAGGAAAATTGTCCTGCGCCAGGGCGGCGGAGGCGATGAAACAGGCCGCCAGCCCCACCATGACCATCCTGCTTTGCCCTGTCCACCCCATGGGGGCATTATCCCTCGCTGCCCGGCCAATACCAATTCTCAACCGGAACAGCATTAACCCTGAGTGATGAATCGGTAGGAAACGAGTACTGCGAAGTCCGGCAGTGCCGGTAAGAATTGGTATGAATTCATGGATGAATTCACTCGAACACCGAGGCGCAACAAGCGCCGGAGGTGTTCGTGGCGCAAGCAGGCTTTGCCTGCACAGCGCCGGGCCGCAGCCGTTCATGACGAGCGGCAAGGCCAAACAATCCGATGAATATTCATGCTATTTTGAATGTTCATCGGTATAAGAAAAACCCGAAGCCAGCAAGGTGGCCTCTGCCACCACGGCCAGCCACGCGGCTTCATCCATCACGCCGCTGTGCTGGCAATACACCAGCCCTTTGAACACCCGCACATTGGGGCCTTCGCGGCAAAGATACTGGCAGTGATCCGGCACAAAAACGGCGTGGGGCGTGGCCGCGCTCAGGCGGGCCAGTTCCACCAGCGGCAGGGCGTGTTCCCGAAAACCCTGACAATGGGTGTTGTGGCACACGCGCACCTGCACCGGCGCGCTGGCCAGTTTCGCCATGTTGTTTTCAAAAACCGTTTTGAGGGTGTCGTCGTCAAAATCCACCCCCTGTGCTCGCAGGCTCGCCGCCACCTGTTCCAGCGTCTGATACGACGGCATGCGGAACAGGCTCAGCAACACGGTGAACACCGCCACGGTCAGGTCCATGGCCGCAGGTTTTGACACGGGCGAATTGTAATCCGGCGATTGAGACAGTCACGGCAAACCGGCACACTGTCGGCCATGGCCCCGGCCACACCGTTTCTCAACCTGACCATGCCACAGGCCCCCGCGCCGCAGGGGGTGGTGTATGGCTTCAGCGCCAACGCGCTGGGAACAGAAAAAACCTCGCTGGGCTGGAAGGAAGACCCACCGCCACCCCAGGTGTTGCTGGCCCGCCGGTTGTGGCTGGAGCAGTTCGGGCAGGACGCCGTTTTGGGTGAACAGGTGCATGGCGGTGAAGTGCTGGTGGCGGACGCCTCTCACGCAGGCCGGGGGGTGAACGACCGCAAGAGCGCCGTTCCCGGCGTGGATGGCCTGATCACCACCACCCCCGGCCTTGTGCTGAGCGTGACCACGGCGGATTGCCTGCCAGTGCTGCTGGCCCACCGGGGCGGCGGGGCCGTGGCGGCGCTGCACTGCGGCTGGCGCAGCCTGCAAAAAAACCTGATTGAAACCAGCTTGTCCGCCCTCGCGGCACTGGGCGCGCCCGCCGACGAACTGCTGGCCTGGCTGGGACCTTGCATCAGCCAATCGGTGTATGAAGTCAGCGGTGATTTTGCCGGTTTTTTCGACGCCTCTTCGCTCGCGCCATCTCCCACGCCGGGCCGGTGGCTGTTTGACCTGAAACAGGAGGCGGTGTTGCGCCTGACACGGGCCGGTGTGCCCGCCGCCTGTGTCCACACACTTGCCCGCTGCACCTTCAGCGAGGCGGAATATTTTTTCTCCAACCGCCGCGACGGCGGCGTGAAGGGCCTGATGCTGAGCAGCATCGCGCTGGGTTAAAAACATTTCATGAAGTGCATTGAGCAGGCGCAACGCCCATTGCTGTCAGGTTTATTGGTAGCCCCGGCGTCCCGCCGGGAGCAAAAAA
>CAYJOG010000453.1:0-2828 GCA_964371695.1 uncultured bacterium | reverse complement strand
CCGCTGGTGGGTGTGCTGCGTTTGGCCCGGTCGGTGCCGCACCCCCCCAGCAGCAGGCACAACAACAAAAACACAAGTCCTTCTTGCGGTGAGGACACCATCCTCAATGCCGCCAGATTCATGAAAAAAGTTGAGGAATTAAAGGGGTTTATTAACGTAGCCCCGGCGTCTCGCCGGGAGTATTTGCCGCGCCACAGGCGCGCACCTTGTTGCCCTTTCATCCGGTTTCCCTGAAAAACAGCTGTTTTGCGCCGCCTGCGGCGGTTTTCATTCTCCCGGCGAGACGCCGGGGCTACAGGTAACCGGGCAATGGTTTTCTGGAAACCTTTCTGAAAAAAGATCATTACTCCGCCGCCTGAATGAGTTTGAGGCAGGTGTCATAGGCCGCCGCCGGGTCTTCTGCCTGTGTGATGGGCCGCCCCACCACCAGATGCGTGGCCCCTGCGCCGATGGCCTGAGCCACACCGCCCACGGCCTTTTGGTCAGCGGTGTTTTTGTCCCAGCGAATGCCAGGGGTCACCACCAGGGCCTGGGGCCAGAGCCGCCGCACCAGGGGGGCTTCATGCACGCTGGTCACCACGCCGTCCACGCCATTTTCGCGGCAGATTTCCGCCAGCGCAGACACCCACGGCCCCCGGCCTGCGCCGCCAGGCCAGTGGGTGGTGTCGGTGTCCGAAAGGCTGGTGAGCACGGTCACGCCCAGCAGCGCCGGGCCGCCTGGGCCAAAGGCGTCGTCGCGGGCTGCGCGGGCGGCCCCCAGCATTTCTGCCCCCCCCGCCGCGTGCAGGGTGGTGAGTTGCAGCAGGCCGGGGAAATCTTCAAAGGCCCGCCCCAGCGACCGCACCGCCCCCGCCACGGTGTTGGGGATGTCGTGCAGTTTGAGGTCCAAAAACACCTGCCGCCCCGTGTCGTGCAGATAGGCCCAAAAGTCCCGCTGGCTCTCGCTCTGGCTCAGATACAGCTCCAGACCCACCTTCACGTGGCGAATCTGCGGCAGAGGCGTGAGCCAGCGGCGGGTTTCCGCCAGAGAAGGAAAGTCCAGGGCGACATAAACCGGAACAGAAGAATCGGTGGAGCCAGGTTGAGGCATTAAAGCATTGTGTTAAAAAATGGGGAAAACCGCCAGAACCCGGCAATCCTGGTGTCAATGACTACAATGCCTCCATGGTGCGCGCCACTCGGTTGTTTTTGCCCCTGCTGGCCCTTGGGCTGGCTGCGTCGGCGCGTGCTGCCGATTTTTCGGCCAACATTCCAGACCGCCTGGTGGAGGTGATGGAAAACCTGCAAGACAGCCAGTACACCCCCGAAGTGTTCATGGTGCAGGTGTCGCCCGAAAAACCCAAGGCCGGTGAGGTCATTCGGGTGCGGGCCGAGATTCACAACGATCGCAACCGCACCAGCCGCGAAACCGTGGAGACCTGGGTGGCCTATCGCGTGGGCGAAAAAGGCCCCTTGCAGCGCGTGGACATGAAGCGCGCCACCGAGGACTGGTTTGAGGCGACCCTTGGCCCCTTTGAAGCAGGCGACGTGGTGCAGTGGGGCATCGGGGCCAGCGACACGGGCGAGAACACCTATCTGGAATCGCCCTGCCCGGTGAGCACCGCGTGGCCACCCTTTGACGACCCCTGCCTGCAGGCGTCGGCGGTGGATCAGGAACCCGACGACAGCGAAGCGGTGATCGGCGCGGAGATGGATATCCGCGAAGCTTTTTTTGGCGAAAACGACCAGGAAGTGTTTTTTGAAATGCGGGCCGAGGGGGCCATCACCGAAGGCACGGTGAACCCGCCCAGCATCAACGCCCGCGTGTTGGGGGTGCTGAACATGGACAAGGCCCGCAATGACCTGATGAAAGGTTTTCTGCCGGTTTATGCCCCCTTGGCGCGGCTGGTGCAGCGCGAGGCCTGCATGACGATTTATGACAAAGGCGGCATTACGGTGGACACGTCTTTCATCCGTTGCGCCGTCAAAGAAAAACGCCTGATGTTCGGCATGAAAAAGTCGTTTCTGGGTGAGAACCCCAGCAAGCTCATCAAGTTCGCCCTGGCCACGGGTGTGCTCATCAACCTGGACCCCATCGACGGCCTGCCCAAGGACGTGAGCCAGGTGACCGCCGTGTACCGCGTGGCCCGCCAGTTGGTGGTGGAGTAGCAGGGTATTGAAAAACACCCTGAAAAATCCATTTGCTGGGAAATGACGGCGGGGGGCTGGGTGGGCCTGTCTGTCAGTCGTACCGGATGTGGAAGCCCGACAGGCGGGTGTCCGGGTCGGCGGGGGCCTCGTCCACGCCGGTGACCTGGGCGTAGGGGGGGCCGTGGTGCAGCCAGGCGGCCAGTTCCATCAGCGCCGGCTTCTGGCCCTGGGCGAAACATTCCACCTGACCGGTGGGCAGGTTGCGCACCCAGCCCGTCAGCCCCAGGCGGCTGGCCTCCCGCTGTGTGGCGGCGCGAAAACTCACACCCTGCACACGTCCCGTGATGACAAACCGGCTTGCGGTCATGGCTATAAAACTTACCTCAAAAATCCCTCCGTGGATTTTTTCGAACGCCGTAACCGGGGCAAAGCCCCGTATCGAGCGCGAAAATCTGCGCTTTTTTCAAGCTCCGGTTTTCGGGTGCGGGTTCTCCTAGAGCATTTTCGGAGTAGACGTGGACGTAACAAGAGCATTTTTTCTTGCCCTCTCCCTGAGGGAGAGGGCAGCCGAAGGTTGAGCGAAGCGAAATCTGAGGCGGGTGAGGGGGAATGAGAACTTTTGAAAAAAGCCTGATTCTTTCTACCCAGCCTGTTCCCCCTCACCCGCCCGTGACCTCACTTGCGTTCGGTCACGGTCT
>CAYJOG010000452.1:0-2835 GCA_964371695.1 uncultured bacterium | reverse complement strand
GCTTTGCCCTGAACCTCGGTTGTTGGCTGGCTCATTCCTTGGCCTCACTTTTCTCTGATGTCGCCTCGTTCAGCGCGGTGAGCACACGGGCCACGTCTTTTTTCACCTTGCGGATTTCGCGGGTATTGCCCAACTGCCCCATGCTGGCTTTCATGCGCATGAAGAGAAGGTCTTTTTTCATCTCTTCGGCTTTGTCCAGTTGTTCCCTGGTTTCCATGCTGCGGATCTCCTGCATTTTCACAAGGGCACCTCCTCTTTCTCCACGATCTTGGTTTTCAGAGGCAGTTTGGCGGCGGCCAGTTCCAGGGCGCGGCGGCCCAGTTCCTTGTTCACGCCACCCAGTTCAAACAGCACCCGGCCGGGCCGCACCACGGCCACCCAGAACTCCGGCGCACCCTTGCCGGACCCCATGCGGGTTTCGGCGGGTTTTTTGCTCACGGCTTTGTCGGGAAAGATGGTGATCCACACCTTGCCGCCGCGTTTGATGTGGCGGGTCATGGCGACACGGGCGCTTTCAATCTGGCGGCTGGTGATCCAGCCGGAATCCAGTGATTTCAGGCCGATTTCGCCAAAGTTCAAGGCCACGCCACCCTTGGCGGCGCCCTTCATTTTGCCCCGGTGGTGGCGGCGGAACTTTGTTTTTGCTGGCATTAACATGGTTTGTTACCTGCTCTTTCTTCCCTTCAGGACTGGCGCACCGCAAGCGCCTCAGACGTGTCCACCGCGCCCTTGTAGACCCACACCTTCACACCGGTTGTGCCATAGGTGGTATAGGCGGTGGACTGGGCGAAATCAATGCGGGCGCGCAGCGTGTGCAGCGGCACCCGGCCCTGGATGTACCACTCGGTGCGGCCCATTTCCGCGCCGCCCAGGCGTCCGGCGCAACGAATGCGCACGCCCTCGGCTCCGGCGGCCATCACTTGGTCAATGGCCTGCTTCATGGTGCGTTTGTGGCTGGCGCGACGCTCCAGGCTCTTGGCCACCTGCACGGCCAGATACTGGGCGTCCAGGCTGGGGTTTTTCACTTCCTGCACCAGAATGTTGGCCTGCTTGCCCACCAGTTCGCCCACGGCCTTGCGCAGCGCTTCAATGCTCTGGCCCTTGCTGCCGATCACCACGCTGGGTCGCGCGGTGTGCAGGGTGATGTTGACGCTTTTGGGATACCGCTCGATGAGCACCTTGGAAATGAAATGGGGTTTCACGCGGCCACGGGTGATTTCGCGGCGGCGGGCCTTGCGGTTTTGCGCAAAGTCCCAGTTCTCGATGAGGTCCCGCAGTTCGAGGTCCTGCAGAAAAGTGCTGCGGTAATCCTTGGAGGCGTACCACTTGCTCTGCCAGTCTTCAATCACGCCGAGACGAAACCCGATGGGGTGGATTTTTTGGCCCATGACCTAGCCCTCCTGCCTTTCGATGGTGATGGTGACGTGCGAGGTGCGTTTGCGGACACGGAAGGCCCTGCCCTGCGCCCGTGGCCGGGTGCGTTTCATCATGGGGCCGTCATCCACCAGCACCTGCTTCACGCGGTACAAACGGTGATCGTCGTTCAGATTGTTGGTCACGTTGGCCGTGGCGGAGTTGACCGCCTTGAGCAGCACCGGCGCGGCCCGCTGAGGAAGAAACTTGAGAATCGTTGCGGCTTCTTCAAGCGGCTTGCCTTCCACCAGTTTGCCCACGCGGCGCAACTTGGTGGAGGACATGCGCACATAACGTACTTTTACCTCTGTGCTGTGTTGGGGTTGTGCCATGTCCGTCTCCTGCCCTTATTTTTTATCCGACTTGCTGGTGTGGCCCTTGTAGGTGCGGGTGAGCGCAAACTCTCCCAGGCGGTGGCCCACCATGTTTTCCGTGATGAACACGGGGACGTGTTTGCGGCCATCATGCACCGCGATGGTGAGACTCACCATTTCGGGCAACACCATGCTGGCGCGGCTCCAGGTCTTGATGGGTTTGCGATCGCCTTCTTTTTTGGCCTTGCGCACCTTTTTCACGAGATGCTCAGCCACAAAGGGGCCTTTTTTGAGCGAACGGGGCATTATTTCTTCCTCCGCCGAATGATGTATTTGTCAGACGCTTTCTTTTTGCGGGTTTTACCACCCTTGGCCGGAATGCCCCAGGGGCTGCACGGGTGACCGCCCGCGTTGGAGTTGCGGCCTTCGCCGCCGCCGTGGGGGTGATCCACAGGGTTCATCACGGTGCCGCGCACGGTGGGCTTCACGCCCAGCCAGCGTTTGCGGCCCGCCTTGCCATAACTCACGTTACGCCATTCATCGTGGCCCACCTGGCCCACGGTGGCCCAACACAACTCAGAGATTTGCCGCATTTCGCCAGAGGGCAGCTTGATGGCCGCGTAGCCCTTTTCGCGGGCCATGAGCTGTGCGCCCGCGCCCGCGCTGCGCACCATTTTGCCGCCCTGGCCGGGGTGCAGTTCGACGTTGTGGATGAACGTGCCGAAGGGCACTTCGCTGAGGGGCACCATGTTGCCGGAACGCACCTCAGAGCCGGGGCCCGACTGCAACACGTCGCCCACCTTCACGTCGCGGGGAGCCAGGATGTAAGCCTTTTCGCCGTCTACGTATTGCAACAGCGCAATGTGACAGGTGCGGTTGGGGTCATACTCAATGCCCATCACCTTGGCGGGCACCCCCGCCTTGCGGCGGCGCTTGAAGTCGATCTCCCGGTATTTGCGCCGGTTGCCGCCGCCTTTGTGGCGACAGGAAATCTTGCCGGTGTTGTTGCGGCCCCCGGTTTTGCGCAGCCCCTTCACCAGGCTCTTTTCTGGCTCGTGGCGCGTCACCACCGCGTGGTCGGGCAGTGCCGCTTGGCGCAGGCCCGGTG
>CAYJOG010000451.1:0-2846 GCA_964371695.1 uncultured bacterium | reverse complement strand
AGCTTTGCTTGAGCAAAATGGGTTGAGAAAGACCAGGAGGGACTTTCTCAACACCCTGGTATGGGTGCACCCTGCGCCCCGGCCACAGCAAGACCCCCGCCGCACAACAAAGAACCCCAGGTTTCCCTGGGGTTCTTGAAGATTCGTTCAGGTTCTTCCGGCTGTCTGGTCTGGCGCAGATTAACCTTCTATGCCCACCGGCTGCTCGCTCACCAACTTCACGTTGCGATAATCCTCCAGGCCTGTGCCCACCGGAATCAGACTGCCGATGATCACGTTCTCTTTCAGGCCGCGCAGCACGTCCACCTTGCCGTTGATGGCGGCCTCGGTGAGCACGCGGGTGGTCTCCTGAAAGCTGGCTGCCGCCAAAAAGCTGTCTGTAGAAAGCGACGCCTTGGTGATGCCCAGCAGCACCGGCGTGGCCTCGATTTCCTGTTTGCTTTCGGCCCGCAGGCGGTCGTTTTCTTTTTCCACCAGGGCGGTGTCAATGAGTTCGCGTTTCACATAGGTGCTCTCGCCCGATTCTTTCACCTGACTCTTGCGCAACATCTGCTTGACGATGACCTCGATGTGTTTGTCGTGTGTACTCACACCCTGCGACGCATACACACCCTGGATTTCCCGCACGAGATATTCCTGCACCTCGCGACGGCCTTTGATGGCCAGAATGTCGTGGGGGTCAATGGGGCCACGGGTGAGGGGGTCGCCCGCCTTCACCTTGTCGCCGTCTTTCACCAGCAGGTGGTTGCCAAAGGGAATGTCGTATTCCTTGGTTTCGCCACCTTTGCCCGGCATGATGGACACCACGCGTTTGCCTTCGTCTTCGCGGACCTCTACGGATCCGCTTTCGCGGGCGATTTTGGCGACCTCTTTGGGCTTGCGGGCTTCAAAGAGTTCTTCCACGCGGGGCAGACCCTGGGTGATGTCCTGGCCTGCCGTGCCGCCGGTGTGGAACGTGCGCATGGTGAGCTGGGTGCCAGGCTCGCCAATGGACTGGGCGGCGATGATGCCGATAGGCTCGCCCAGCACCACGATGTGACGGGTGGCCAGGTTCATGCCATAACACTTGATGCACACGCCAAAATCGTTGCGGCATTCCAGCGATGAGCGGAACTCGATGACCTTCTTGGTGCCCTTCTTGGCGATTTCATCAATCATTTCATCGCTGATGATTTCGTTTTTGGAGCAGATGAGTTCGCCATCGGGCGCGTGAATGTCCTTGAGGGGATAGCGGCTGAAAATCTTGCGGTGCAGGGCTTCGCTTTCGTTGCGCGAAAGCGGGCGGGTGCCGCCGGTGGCGAGGTCCAGAATGTCAGCCTGACCATCCACCGTCATCACATAATTCACCTTGATGCCCGTGGTGGTGCCGCAATCAGTGTAATCCGCACCTTCGGTCACTGCCGTGGTGAACAGGTCCTGCGCCACATCCACCAAACGCCGCGTGAGATAACCCGATTCAGCGGTGCGCAGCGCCGTGTCGGCCAGACCTTTGCGGGCGCCGTGGGTGGAGATGAAGTATTCCAGCACCGACAGGCCCTCTTTGAAGTTGCTTTTCACCGGCAGACGCGTGGCCCAGCCTTCGGGGTTGATCATCAGGCCGCGCATGCCGGCCATCTGCTTGATTTGTCGGATGCTGCCGCGACCGCCCGACTGCACCATCATCAGCACGCTGTTGAAGGGGTCGAAATAACGCAGGGCGTCGTCCATCACATCCTTTGAGCATTTCTCCCAAATGGCCTTGAACTTGTCGTAATACTCCAGATAGGGGTAGGGCATGCCGTTGACTTCGAGCTTGTCGCGCAGGTGGTTGAACTCGGTACGCTTCATGCGGCGCACGTCCTGAAAGGACTGATATTCGAGTTGCAGTTTTTCCAGCTTGCGCTCCTGGCCGCGTTTTTTGGCCGAGCCTTCGCCCGAGGCGCGCAGCTTTTCGATTTCCTTTTCGAGCTGGGGCATGCGTTTGTCGGCGGTTTCCATGAACTCCTTGGTGATTTTTTCCACTTCATCATCGGCGGTGTTCAGCAGCTTGGGCTTGATGGGGCTGGTGACAATGTCCTCGATGGAAATCGTGAGACCGCTGCGGGTGGCCATGGCATAACCCAGGTCCTTCAGGTCGTCCAGCACCTGCACCGTGCGGGTGGGGCCAAACTCCTTGAAACAGGTGAGCACGATCTTGCTCATCTCCCTCTTGTCCACCAGCTTGTTGACGTAACCAATGGGCGGCAGCACCTGATTGAACATCAGACGGCCCACGGTGGTCTCCACCATTTCGCCATCCAGCTTCACCCAGATCAGCGCGTGCAGGTTCACCAGACCAAAGTCATACATCTTCAGGGCTTCCTCCACCGAAGAGGCCACCCTGCCCTCGCCCACCGCACCGTCGCGCTGGTTGGTCATGTAGTAAATGCCGATCACGATGTCCTGCGAAGGCGTCACGATGGGGCTGCCGTCTGCGGGCAAAAGCAGGTTGTTGCTCGCCAGCATCAGCAGGCGGGCCTCGGCCTGGGCGTTCATGGTGAGGGGCACGTGTACGGCCATCTGGTCGCCGTCAAAGTCGGCGTTGAAGGCGGCGCACACCAGGGGGTGCAGCTTGATGGCCTTGCCGTCCACCAGCACCGGCTCAAAGGCCTGAATGCCCAGGCGGTGCAGCGTGGGCGCACGGTTGAGCAGCACCGGGTGGTCTTTCACCACTTCCTCCAGCACTTCCATGGCTTCTTCCTGGTTGTTGTCGAGAATGCCCTTGGCGATTTTGATGTTGGTGTTGTCGCGGGCCACCAGCCGGTTGATGATGAACGGCTTGAACAGCTCTTTGGCCATTTCCTTGGGCAGACCGCACTGGTAAAGCT
>CAYJOG010000450.1:1607-2848 GCA_964371695.1 uncultured bacterium | reverse complement strand
ACCTCAGTAAAGCACCCCACTTTCCAAGGCGTCTTACGGCCAGCTCCCGCCCAGGGGGGCATCGAACTTGCCGTTGCCGTCCACGTCAAAAAAGATGGGGTTGGTGAAACTGGTGGGTGTGGCGTCGGGGTAGAGGGGCGGCATTTTTTCCTTGCCGTCCACGCGGATCATTACATAGGTGTCTTTCTCCAGCGTGAGCGGGATTTTTTCATCAAACCGCACCAGGCCCTTTTTGCCCGCCAGTGAAATCGTCTGCACCGGCTTGCCCCCCACAATCACCATCAGGTCATCGGCGCTCACCCAGTCCGCCGCCTGCACCTTCACGGCCAGTTCTGCCTTGCCGCCCGGAGCGGGCACAAGCTCTCCCATGCCCTTGCCGCCGCTCGTTGCAGAAATGAAATGGCCGCCGCTCACCATCATTTTGCCCGCTCGCACCTGGGCCGTGTAAAAAGCGGGGGTGATCTCCTGCACCGACTTAAGGCCGGTGAACACATAGTTGCGCGGGTAACCCGGCTCAAAACCGTCGCTGTGGTGGCTGTCGCTGTTGCCCGTGGCCCACACCCGTTTGCCCCGGTCCAGAAAGCTGTAGAGGTCCGGCAATGTCTCGGCCAGTTGCAGCACCCGTTTGCCGTTGAACGCCTCGATCACGTCGAAGTTAAAATCGGGCGGGAAGTTCACGGTGTTGGTGGCCTTGCCCACCTCGCGGCTATATCCCGACGCGTTGAAAAATCCGCCCACGCTGGGGGCGCGGGGGTGATTGAGCTGGAACAGCACCTCCGGCCCGCTTTGTTTTTTCATGAAGTCAAACAACTGGGGCACGGACTTGTTGTGATAGTCCATCAGGTCAAAACCGTTGTTGGCTTTTTCTTCTTCGATCTTCAGGGGGAACGTGTTGAAGTGGCCAAAGGTGAAGGTGGTCAGCTCCATGCCGATGATGCTGGCCAGATGGCCGCTCAGCCCTGCTTCTTTCACTGCGGGGGCGTAGTCGGTAATCACGTTGTGGTCGGTGGCCACGGCCACGTCCACGCCATAGGCCGCCAGGGCCAGCACCTTGTCCAGCAGGGCGTCGTCGCTGTCGGGGCTGGGCATGGCGTGCAGGTGAAAATCGCCGCTGTGCCAGCCGGTGGTGTCCACCTGTTTTTTCAGCACCGCCTTGAGCGTCGCTTCTTTTCCGGCCTCCACCTTTATCTTTTGGCTGAACAGGCCATAGTCAAAACCCCGCGACACCGACACCTCATATT
>CAYJOG010000450.1:0-1597 GCA_964371695.1 uncultured bacterium | reverse complement strand
ATATTCACCCGGCAACAGCGCCATGGCCTGGGGTTTCGGCCCCTGGAACACCATGCGTGAATATCCCCGGTGCAGGGTTTTCTGACCCACATAACCGGGCAGGTCCTTAAGAACGAACAGGGGTTTGATGAGCAAAAGCGCCGGAATGGCCCCCGCTCCTTTTTGCGAAACTTCCACCGCCAGCAAACCACTGGCGGGGCGATTAAGCGTGACCGTCACCGGCTTTTTGCCGTCCACGGCTGCTTTTTTATTCGCATAGGCCCCCAGACCCGGCTCACCCGCCATGAGGGTGTACTGTCCCGCGGGCACGTTGAAAACGGCCACACCTTTGGCGTCGGTGCGGGCGCTGCTGATGAAGGTGAGATCGGGCGGCGGCGCGGAACCCTCGCCGGGGGGCAAGGGCGCGAACAACATTTTGTTGGCTTCGGATTCATTTGCGGCTTCACCCGCGCCAGCTTTTCCTTTCGGTCCCAGCAGGTGCACCGAAACAGAGCCTTGCCGCCCCTTGAGTTTGGGCGCGGCGGGTCCGGCGAGCTTCACCGTCAGGCGCACCAGTTTTTCTTTTTGGGGTTTACCGGTGGCGATGACCTGGGCCTGATGGCGGAGTGTTTCGATGTCCCCCTGCCCCACCAGCGTGTGGAACTCGTAGACCGCCGGTTTGTCGGGGGCGGCGGGCAAGCGGCCATATTGACCGAACAGATAAGGCCCGCCACGGGCGAAGATGACCTTGTAGGGCATGCCCTTCACGGCCCACAACACACTGAAACCAGGGCTGGTGGCGCCGAAATAGGGCAGGTTGCGGTTGTTGATGCTGGAGAGGTCATAACCCAGGCCGGGGGCGAAACGCTCCAGACCGTCTCCCATCATGTAACCCATGCCCAGCACCACCGACGTGTTTTTGGAAGGCGTCACCCTGACAGTTGCCACAAGGTCTCCACTTCCGAGTGCAAGGGCATATTCATAAGTGATTTTCAGACCATGCGAAGCCGTGGGCACCCGCAACAGGCCTTCCAGAATTGGAAACAAGGCATCTTCGCCTTCCACTGTCAGCACGGCGGTCTGGCCCCTCTGAGAAGGCGTGATTTTGGTGGGGCGAAAAGTGCGAAACTTGAAAATCTGGTTCCCCCCCACGTTGAACAGGGGAATGATCTCGCCGTAGGTGTCGTTCTGCTGGCCCTGGGTGGGCTGAGCGTCTACCAGCATGCCGCCGTTGGGCTGATAACCGTCGCTGTTGCGCAAACCCTCGACAATAAAACTCACCTTGTTATTGCAGATTTTGTAATCCCCCACCTGGCCATCGGCCTTCACACCGGGTATCAGATCAGCCTTGTCCCTGATCTGAAAAACCACCGGCTTGTTGCAGGGGGTTTTGGCGCTGAGCGGTGCGGCCACGCCAAACAGAGCGGCGAAAATCGCCGTGGGGGCAAGAACATGAAAGCGGGACATGCCGGGAATCTTAACATTCTGTTTTCGATTTTTTGAGACAGCCCCAAAATATCCGAGGCACAGGAAGTTTAAGAACCCAAGCAGTCCTGTTGTACTTATTGGGGGGGGGGGGGGGGGGGGGGGGGGGGGGGGGGGGGGGGGGGGGGGGGGG
>CAYJOG010000449.1:0-2849 GCA_964371695.1 uncultured bacterium | reverse complement strand
ATTTTCAGGCGGTCCTGGGGCGTGAGGTTGTCGCGGCGGCCCGTGTTGTAGTTGTCGATGACCAGCACGTCGTGGCCCTGACCCAGCAGCCTGTCCGCCAGATGTGAGCCGATGAATCCGGCCCCGCCGGTGATGAGAACTTTCATGAAATAACCTCCTTGGTGTTTCAATTATCAGTGAAGCGGTTTTTCACCTCTCCCCTTGAGGGAGAGGTCGGATGGCGTGGCCTCTTTTTGGCCAGTCCATCCGGGTGAGGGGTTCGGGCAAGAAGCAAAAATACCTTGTTGGTTTTTTTTCTTTTGAATACCCCGGCACTGTCGTGCCGCTGGGCGTGCCCGGCAGCATACATATGCTGCCGCATTCCCAAAAGACCTCCCGCGCCCATTACCCCAACCCTCTCCCTCAAGGGGAGAGGGGGTGACTCATGGAGATTCGGACTTTCTGGGAAATATTTCAACCCAACTTTTCTTCTGCTGCTCATCCTAAACCGGCGCGCCGGCGGCGCGGGCCAGTTTTGTGAAATCCGCCCTTCGGTCGTGAAACTGCCGGTGCCACAGCTCCAGCGACAGCAGCCCCCATATTTTGCGGCCAAAGGGAGATTCCCCCTCCAGCCCGCGGGTGGCCGCCGCGTTGTGGATGTAAGGCCGGTCCTGAGCCGCCCGGCTGGTGAACACGTCCATGAAAAAATCCTTGAGCGGCCCCTGCATCCACTCGGTGAGCGGCACCGGAAAACCCATCTTGTCGGTGCGCTCCAGAATCTCGCGGGGCAGTTCGTGGGCCATGCCTTCGCGCAGCACCTTTTTGAGTTTGCCATCCTGAAACTTGACGTTGGCGGGCATGGTGGCCGCCAGTTCCACCAGGGGGTGGTCCAGCAGGGGCACGCGGCTTTCCAGGCCATGGGCCATGCTCATGCGGTCTTCCACCTGCAACAGGGCGGGCAGCAGGGTTTTGAAATCGAAGTGCGTCATGCTGTCGAAATAACTCTCCTTGCCCACGTTGTTCCCCAGAAAAATGCGCTGGAAGGTGTCAAAGGGCTGGTAATCCCCCAGCAGTTCCCAGCGCACTTCGTCCTTCAGGTCGCCAGAGCGGTTGATGAGCTGGAAGTAGCGCTGGTCCATGGGGCCGAAAAGCCCCTTGGCCCAAAAGGACTTGATCATGGGTTTGTAGGCTTTGAGCGTGGTGAGGTTGGGAATGATGGATTCGTAGGTGACCACGAACTTGCCCTTGTTCAGATCGCCCTCGATGGCGGCGCGGATGCACTGCTCAAAATAGGCCACCAGATAACGGGCGTAGCCGCCAAAAATCTCGTCTCCCCCCTGGCCCCCCAGCACCACCTTGCGGTGTTTGGCCGCCAAGGCGCTCACGTGATATTGGGGAAAGGAACCCGGCCCGGCGGTGGGGTAATCCAGGTGATAAATGATCTTTTCGATGCTGCTGGCGAAGTCCTGATGGGTGATGGTGGTTTCCAGCAGTTCATAGGAGCTTTTGGTGGCGGCGGCGCGGGCGAAATGGCTTTCGTCATAGGCGTCGCCTTCGCCAAATTTTCCGGTGAAACCCAGAAAAGCCCCCTGGGCGTATCGCGCCCCGATACTGGCCACCAGACTGCTGTCCACACCGCCGCTCACATAGGCCCCCACAGGCACATCGGCCCGCAGGTGAACCCTCACGCTGTCGTCCAGCAGTTCGCGCACTTTTTCCTCGAAATAAAGCTGGGTGTGATGCCAGTCGGTGTGGTAATACACCTCCCAGTAACGCCGCTCCTGCACCGCGCCGTTTTTCACCGTCAGGCAGTGGCCGGGCAAAAGTTCGCGCACGTTTTTGAACAGGGTCTTGCCGTCCAGCGTGAGCTGAAAGGCCAGGTAGTCCTTCAGGCCCTCCAGGTCGGTTTCGATGGCGGGCAGAAAGGGCATCAGGGTTTTGCACTCCGAGGCGAAAAACCACAGGTCCGCGTGGCGTGCAAAATAAAAGGGCTTGATGCCGAACCTGTCCCGCGCACAGAACAGCGTCTGTGCCTTTTCGTCCCACAGGGCAAAGGCGAACATGCCCCGCAGGCGGCTCACGCAGTCTTCGCCCCAGCGGTCATAGGCCCGCAGAATCACCTCAGTGTCAGAGGTGGTGCGGAAGTTTTCCTCGCCCAGCTCCTGGCGCAGTTCGATGTAGTTGTAAATCTCGCCGTTGAAGGTGAGCCACAGGCCGCCGGGGCCTTCCATGGGTTGTGCGCCGGTGCTCAGGTCGATGATGCTGAGGCGCTGGTGAGCCAGCCCCACGTGGCGGCGGGGGTGGGCCCAGTGGCCTTCGCCGTCTGGCCCACGATGCCGCTGCAGGGCGTGGGTGGCCTTCAGGCGACCCTCCAGGCCCTCAATGGCCTGACCCGAAAGGGACACAAACCCCGCTATGCCGCACATGTGGTTGCTGCCCCGGACATCTGGTGGGGTAATGTATAACAAAATGATGGGCTTGTAAGAACCCCTGAAAAACCCGCCGTCATTCCCGCGAAAGCGGGAATCCAGATGAAACAAAAACATCACACCTTTTTCTGTTTTCTTTCTGGTGGGGCGGGGGGGGACGCCCGCCCCCCGAACAAAAAAGGGTTATTTTGCCCTGTTTACCTCGGCCCGAAAGGTGGCTATACTTCTCCGGCTCTAAACCAAAGGAGGGATGCCCGAGTGGTTAAAGGGGACGGGCTGTAAACCCGTTGGCTTCGCCTACGTTGGTTCAAATCCAACTCCCTCCACGAAAGTAACATGCATCTTGATATCACACCTGTGCGGGAGTAGCTCAGTTGGTAGAGCATCAGCCTTCCAAGCTGAGGGTCGCGGGTTCGACCCCCGTCTCCCGCTCGAAATGCC
>CAYJOG010000448.1:0-2860 GCA_964371695.1 uncultured bacterium | reverse complement strand
GTTCACGGCGGCGGGGGGCGGACTGCCCGCGCTGCGATATTTTTCCGCCACCCAGGCGGCCACGCTGCTGGGGGTATACGAAACCCTTTTCAGCGAAGAAGAACGCAAGCGTTATCAGGGTGGGGCCAGCGCCTTTTTAACCGACGCCGAAGCGGTGATGGACTATTACCCGCCCTATCTGCGGCAGGATTTTTTGCTGGCGCTCTCGGCGGTGAACCTGTCTCCCCTGTTCAGTTGGCGACTCGCGCCGTTCTTCCGGCTTTCCACCCGGCAACGTCTGTCGGTGCTGCGCCAACTGGATCAGAAAACCCTGTTGCCGCTCCATCTGGCCCAGGCCGCCGCCCGCGAAATGACGGGTTTTCTGCACCTGGGCAATCCCGGCGTGTGGCCCCATATCGGTTATGAAGGGCCGATGGTGAACTGACATGCCCAACGAACCCCGGCTGAAAACCAGCACCTTTAAAGGCCCCAAAACCCATCACGAACTCACCGTGGAAGTGGTGGTGGTGGGGTCGGGCGCGGGCGGCGCCACCGCCGCCGCCAAAATGGCCATGGCGGGCAAAGAGGTGCTGGTGCTGGAAGAAGGCCGTCACTTTCAGGGTCGGGATTTCACCCAGCGCGAAACCCACATGCTGCCCCAGCTCTACCGGGCCGGAGGCAGCCAACTCACTGCGGACGGCGGCATCAGCGTGGTGCAGGGCCGGTGCATCGGCGGCAGCACCACCATCAACATGGGAGACGCCGAAGGCATCGAAGAACCGGTGTTCGCCCACTGGCAAAAACATTATGGCTGGGACTATTCCTTTCAGGATGCCCTGCCCTATCAGCAGTGGGCGCGGGAACACCTGGAAGTCTCGCTCATTCCCGACGGACTCGTGAACAAAAGCAACCGGGCTATTTTGCAGGCCGCGCAGAAACGGGGCTGGAAATCGGGTGTGCTGGAGAACTTCCGCAAGGGCTGCGTGGGCAGTGGTTATTGCATGATCGGCTGTGCCTTTGACGCCAAGCGGGGCGTGATGCTCAACATATTGCCCCTGGCGGTGCAGCACGGCGCACACATCCTCACCGGGGCCATGGTCACGCAAGTGTTGTTGCGCAACAACCAGGCCGTGGGGGTGGAGGGCCAGTGGGTGAACCCCACCGATTACAGCGTGAAGGGTTCCTTTCGCGTGAACGCCAAAACGGTGATTGTGGCGGCGGGCACCATTCACAGCCCGGCGCTGCTCATCCGCTCTGGCCTGCCCCACGCCAACCTGGGCAAAAACCTGACCTTGCAACCCCACATCCCCCTGGGGTCGCGCTTCGCCGAAAAAATGAACAGTCACCGGGGCGTGCCCCAGTCGGTGTATGTGAACGAGTTTGACGAATGGAGCGAGGACTTTGGCTTGAGCGGTTTCAAGATGGAACCGATTTTTCACCAGCCGGGGGCCATCGGCAGCAGTTTCGCCGCCGACGTGTTGTATCCCATGGAGGTCATGTCCCGCTACGACCACATGGCCGGCTCGCTCATCAGTTTTCCCGATCAACCCGGCGGCCATCTCCAGATCAAGAAAGACCGCATCGAAATCAACTACAAACACAACGCCGACGTGCCGGTGCGGGTGAAAAAAGCCCTGCGGCTTTTCACGGAGCTGTGGTTCGACGCCGGGGCGGTGTCGGTTTTTCTGCCCACGCTGGAAGGCATCCGGGAGATCACCAGCCTCAAGGAACTCTCGCTGCTGGACAAGGGCCTGCGCCTGCCGCGCCTGTTTTCGCCCCACCCCCAGGGCACCTGCCGCATGGGGCCAGAGCCGAAAAAATCGGTGGTGGACCTGAACGGCCAGGTGCATGGCGTGAAACACCTTTATGTCATGGACGGCTCGGTGTTCCCCACCACCGCCAGCCACCACACCACCATCCCCATTGTTTCCACTGTGGCGCATTTGAGCGAACGGCTGCTGAGTGTTTGAGCTGCTAAGCTCCCCCGCCATGAACTGCCTCGAACTCTCTGCATCCCAAATGGCCCGCATGATTCGTGAGGGGGCATTGACCTCCCGCGATGCGGTGGAGGCGCACATCAACCGCGTCCAGGCCGTGAACCCGGTGATCAACGCCATGGTGAAAGTCCGCTTTGCCGAGGCCCGCGCCGAGGCCGCCGCCGCCGACAAGGCCCTGAAAAAAAATGGCCCGGAAAAACTGGGACCCCTGCACGGCGTGCCCTGCACCATCAAGGAAAACTTTGCCCTGTTGGGCATGCCCAACACCAGCGGTCTGGTGTCGCGCAAAAATTATCAGCCCGGTGAAGACGCCACCGCCGTGGCGCGGATTCGGCGGGCGGGCGCGATTCCCCTGGGCGTCACCAACATTTCAGAGCTGTGCATGTGGATGGAATCGCACAACTATGTGTATGGCCGCACCAACAACCCTTACAACCCCAGCCACATCGTGGGGGGCAGTTCCGGCGGCGAAGGGGCCATCATCGGCGCGGGGGCCTCGCCCTTTGGCCTGGGGTCGGACATCGGCGGGTCCATCCGCATGCCCGCTTTTTTCAACGGCGTGTTTGGCCACAAACCCACCGGCGGACTGGTGCCCGGCACGGGTCAGTTCCCCTATGCCGTGGGCGACGCCCAGCGTTATTGCTGCACCGGCCCCCTGGCCCGCCGCGCCGAAGACCTGATGCCGCTGCTGCGGGTTCTCGCGGGGCCAGACGGCAAAGAAAAGGTCTGCACCCCCATGTCCCTGGGCGACCCCGCCAAGGTGTCCCTCAAAAAACTGAACGTCATCAGCATTCCCGACAACGGCAAAAACAAGGTGAGCGCCGACTTGCGCCAAGCCCAGCAAAAAGCGGCGGCTCATCTGTCCCGCCAGGGCGCACAGGTGC
>CAYJOG010000447.1:1463-2864 GCA_964371695.1 uncultured bacterium | reverse complement strand
GTGTGGAGGTGGTGAATCAGCCCGGTTACGCCGCGCCCCACGATCCGTTTCCCTTCACGCTGCAACTGGATTTCACCGCCGCGCTGGGTGTGATGCACCTGCGGGGTCTGGGGGCCATGCGCGAACAGGAACCGGGCCTTTTTTTGTATCGCCGCAAACACGAACACACCTACATGACACTGGAGCACCGTTTCGGGGTGGCGCTGGTGAAGGCGGCTTTGGCCAAGCTGGGGGGTTGAGCCATGGCCCGGCGCGTGCTGCACGCCGCTTGTTCAGACACCTTCGCCGGTGTGCAGCGGGTGATCCTCACCCTGTGTTCCAATCTGGACCGGGAGCGTTATGAACCCCTGGTGGCCACGCCGGATATTCCGCCCCTTGTGCAGGCCCTGGCGACAGCGGGTATTCCCCATTTCGCCATTCCTTTTTCGGGCATGGGCGATTTTTCCAGCGCCCTGGCCCTGCGGCGGCTGATAAAAAAGGAAAGGGTGGACGTGCTGCACCTGCACCTGGGCATCACCACGGTGTTGGGGTCTCTGGCGGCGATGGGTACGCCTGTGCCCATCGTCATCAGCCGACATTTCATCCACGAGAATTACACGCGCCTCACCGGCCCCCGGCGGCTGCTGGCCACGGGGGTTTATGGCTGGCTCAATCACTCCGCCAGCGCCGTGGTGGCGGTGTCCGGGGCGGTGGCGGAGGGGGTGCTGTTGCGGGAAGCCGGTCTGGAAGAAAAACTCACGGTGATTCACAACGCCGTGGCCGCGCCGCCGCCTTATTCACCCCGGCCCGCCCCGCCGCCGCTGCGGGTGGTGTGCCTGAGCCGTCTGGACCCGGAAAAGGGTCTGGACACTTTTCTGGAGGCGCTCGCCCTGGCCCGGCAAAAGGGTCTGGTTTTTCGGGCAGACCTTTTGGGCAAGGGGCAGGAGGAAAACCGCCTGCGGCAAAAAGCCGCGGCCCTGGGTCTGGAGGACGTGCTCACGATGCATGGTTTTGTAGCCGACCCGGCGGTTTTTTTGTCGGCGGCTCACGCGCTGGTACACACCGCTGCCGAAGAGCCTTTTGGCCTGGCTCTGCTGGAGGCCATGGCCCAGGGTCTGGCGGTGATTGCGCCGGACAGCGGCGGTCCAAAGGAGATTGTGACGCCGGGCGAAACGGGCCTGTTGCTGCCGCCGGGCGATGCAACCGCCCTGGCCGAGGCCTTGTGTGAATTGGCTGGCGACGCCGAGCGTCTGCAACAGTTTGGCCGGGCGGGCCGTGAGCGGGTGGCCGGGTTTTTCAACGCACAGACCCAGGCGGCGGCCCACATGGCGCTTTATGACCGGGTGCTGGCGGGGTAAAAATGGTGGGGCAGGCGTCCCCTCAGTGGGGGGGGGGGGGGGGCCCCCCCGGGGGGGCAATAAA
>CAYJOG010000447.1:0-1453 GCA_964371695.1 uncultured bacterium | reverse complement strand
TTCTTCTGTTTTCTTTTTTCTTTCAGTGGGGCGGGCGGCCCCCCCCGCCAATTAAAAAAAAAAGGTTTTTTTGTTTTTTTTTAACCCGGGCGGGGGCGGCCCCCCCCCCCGGGGGCCCCCCCCCCCCCCAAAAAAAAAAAAATTATTTTTTTCTTATATTATTCCCGGGGGGGGCCCCCCCCCCGCCCCACTGAAAGAGAACAGAAAAAGGTGTCCTGTTCTCGCTTCTACTGGACTGCCGCTCTCGCCGGAATAACGGTGAGAGGTGTGGTTTTTTGCCTATGTTTTACCCCTCACCCGATGCTTCGCATCACCCTCTCCCCAAAAAGGGGAGTGGAGAAGGATGGCTGTTTTTCTTCTCCAACCACCAGCTTCCAACTTCCTTCTTTTTCAACACCGGGCGATGGTTTTGAGTTTTTCCACCAGTTCCTTGGGGTCAAATGGTTTCACCACAAAGTCCTTGGCGCCCATGCGCAGGCATTCTTCTACCGTGAACTTGTTGCCCATGCTGCTCACCACGCAGATGCGTGCGTCGGGGTCAATTTCCAGAATGGCCATGATGCCTTCTTCGCCTGGGTAGGGGTCCATCACCAGGTCCATGGTCACCACGTCGGGCATGACTTCCTTATAAAGATGCAGGGCTTCCATGCCGTCCTGGGCCATGGCCACCACGTCAAAACCGCCTTCATTCTGAAGAATGTCCCGCACGTAATGGCGCATGAACTCGCTGTCATCCGCCACCAGTACCCGTATGTTATGTTCATCATCCATGAGCTTGTTAAGGGGGGGCTGAACCCCCTACTGTGGCCAACTCTAGCACCGGTAAAAGCAGCCTGCCACGCTGTCAATGAAGATTAGATGGCTTGTTAAGCAGGACTGTTTTCCGCTGTCGTGGTCATGATGCCGAAGAGATGTTCCAGGCGTGTCAGGCGCAGCAGCTCCAGTACCCGTGGCGGCACGTCGCGCAGTGTCAGTTGCTTGTCCTGCTCTTTGGCGGCTTGGTTGAGTGTCACCAGCAGGCCCAGGGCAGAAGAATCCAGAAACGCCACCTTACCCAGATGCACCACCAGTGAGGGCGCACCGCTCAGCGCCGCCATCACCTGCTCGCGGTATTGCTGCACAAAACTCACGTCCACCCTTCCGCTGAGGTGAATGACGGCATATGTGTCCTGGCGTTCGATGAGCATGAGGGTTTTTCCGATCGGGGCGCTGATGCCCCTGCTGAGCGATTATGCTCCTCGTGTCCTTAAGGCCGCAAACAAAAAAGACAGCGTTGCGGCGGTGTCCCCAGCGGTGAAAATTGCAAAAAAAGCGCGATTTTTTAATGATTTTGCGCGGTGGGGACATCGCCACCATTGCTGTCAGGTTTATTGGTAGCCCCGGCGTCCCGCCGGGAGCAAAAAAACGCCGAAGGCGTCACCAAACAGGGTTTTTTCAGGGAGCCCGAAAAGGA
>CAYJOG010000446.1:0-2871 GCA_964371695.1 uncultured bacterium | reverse complement strand
GCCTGTGGCTACTCGCCCCACCAAAGAGTAAAGAAGAAGGTGTGGTGGTTTGTTTCAACTGGACTGCCGCTTTCGCTGGAATGACGCCGGGAGAAGGTGGGTTTTTGCCTTTTCCAACTTCCAATCGCGAACTTCCAATCACCAACCGCCAACTTCCCGCTTCCATCCTTCAGCCCCAACCCCCGGCTTTCCTCCCGCATTGCTAAACTAGGCGCTGTGCCGGTCTACCAACACACACAACACAGCTCCCTCATGCGGGCCGTCATGATGTCCATGATGGGGCTGGGGGCGCTGATGGTGATGGCGGGGCTGCTGATCCCACCCTTTTGCAACACACCCGCCGCCAGAACGGGATTGCTGCTGGGCGGGGCTTTCACCGTGGTGCTGAACCTGGCCCTGCTGCAGATGTTCCAGTCGCTCACCGTGGATGTGGACCCGGAACGGGTGTTTTTTTATTTCGGCACGGGCTGGATAAAAAAGAAAGTGCCCATGGCGAAAATCACCGCCGCCGAGCCGGTGAGGAACAAAGCGATGTGGGGCTGGGGCATCCGCTGGTATGGCCCCGGCTGGTTGTACAACGTCAGCGGCCTGGACGCCGTGGAGCTGACCCTCCTCACGGGCCGAAAGCTGCGCATCGGCACCGATGACCCGGAGGGCCTGTCCTCGGCCATTCGCGGCCAACTCCCCCCTCCCTGACCCCCGACAGATTCCAGACGATTGACTCCGGCAAAGTTCTTTACAGCCTTCCGGTGTTCCCTATACTGCCCCGTTACGTCCTGAAGGGGCGCACGAAAGGAGCCTGTCATGCCCAATATTTTTGTATGCATCAAGCAGGTGCCAGACACGGAGGCCCGCATCAAAGTGGCCGCCAGCGGCGCCGCCATTGAAGAGGGGGATATCAACTGGATCATGAGTCCCTATGACGAATACGCGCTGGAAACAGCCCTCACCCTGAAGGAAGCCCAGGGAGGGGAAGTCACCGTGGTCAGCGCCGGACCCAGCCGGGTGGCCACCACCCTGCGCGACGCCCTGGCCCGTGGCGCGGACAAGGCCCTTTTTCTAAAGGACGACAACTTTGGGGCCGACCCCCTTGGCGCGGCCAAAATGCTCGCCGAAGTGCTGAAAGACAAAGGCGCGGACCTGATTCTGCTGGGCAAAAGCACCAGCGACGGCGGCAGCGCCGCCGTGGGCCAGATGCTGGGCGCACAGCTGGGCCTGCCCTGTGTGAGTTTTGTGGGCGAACTGACCCTGGACGGCGCAAACGGCACCGCGAAGCGGGGCATTGAGGGCGGCACCCAGGTGGTGTCCTTCAGCACACCCGCAGTCATCACCTGCGACAAAGGCAGCAAAGAACCCCGCTACGCCAACCTCAAGGGCATCATGGCCGCCAAAAAGAAACCGGTGGACGAAGTGGCCCCCAGCGGCAATGGCAGCAAAACCAAAGTGGTGAAGCTGAACCCCCCGGCCCCCCGCGCCGCAGGCAAAAAAGTGGAGGGCGACGCCGCCACACTGGCCGACGCCATCCTCAACTACCTCAAAACCGAAGCGAAGGTTCTGTAAAGGAGCGCCCCATGAGCACAATCGCGGTTTACATCGAACACCGGGACGGCAAGGTCCGCCCCGTTTCTTATGAAGCCCTCACCGCCGCCAAAAAACTGGGCGGCACGGTGATTGGCGTGCTGGCGGGCGACAACGTGTCGGCCCTGGCCGCTGGCCTGGGTGACCATGGCGCAGACGAAGTGCATGTGGTGAACAGCCCCGCACTGGCGAAGTTCAGCGTGCAGGGTTATGCCCAGGCATTTGCCGAGGCCGCAAAACAGGCCGGGGCCGCCCTGCTGCTGGTGACCGCCAGCAGTGAGGGCAATGACATCGCCCCCCGCGTGGCCGCCAAGCTCGACGCCGGTTTTGCCGGTGGTGTGAGCAGCATCGAAGGCAGCGCCGACAGCCCCAAGGTGACCCGTCCGGTTTATTCGGGCAAAGCCATCGCCGAGCTGGACCTGGGTGCGGGCGTGAAAGTAGTGTCCATCCGTCCCAAGGCCATCATGGCCGAAGGCGGCGCGGGCAAAGCGGGCACAGTGAAGGAAGTCTCCGTGGCCATTGACGGCGGTTCCATCAAGGCCCGCGTGGAGTCTGTGGAGGCCCCCGCCGGTGGCAAGACCGACCTCACCGAAGCGGAAATCATTGTAAGCGGTGGACGCGGTATGAAAGGCCCCGAAAACTACAACATCCTCGAAGCCCTGGCCGACCAGTTGGGCGGCGTGGTGGGGGCTTCCCGCGCCTCGGTGGACAGCGGCTGGCGGCCCCACAGCGATCAGGTGGGCCAGACCGGCAAAACCGTCTCCCCCAACGTCTACATCGCGGCGGGCATCAGCGGCGCAATTCAGCACCTCGCGGGCATGAGCAACAGCAAACACATCATCGCGGTGAACAAAGATGGCGACGCACCGATTTTTGAAGTGGCCAGCCTGGGCTGCGTGGGCGACCTGTTCGAGGTCATTCCCGCCCTCACCGAAAAGGTCAAAGCCGCCAAGAACGCCTGACAAAAATCTTTTTTGTCAGGCGTTCTTGCGGGCCTGGATGGCCCGCTCCAAAAGCCGAAGTGTTAAAAACACTGAGGTTTTTGCCCGTCAAGGGGACTTTGTCCCCGCCGGCGGGGGTTTATAAAGTCCAGGACGGACTTTATAAACAGGTTTCAAGGGTTAATCCCCGGCTTTTTATCGTGCGTACACAAACGCCCCCTGAAAACAGGGGGCGTTTTTTTTGTCCTCTGTTCCGTCTTGAATTCAACACGGCTTTTGTTGGCCTGTTAGCGCATTTTCAGAGTAGATGTGGACGCAAGAAGAGTTTTTTTTCTTGCCCTCTCCCTCAGGG
>CAYJOG010000445.1:0-2882 GCA_964371695.1 uncultured bacterium | reverse complement strand
TTTTTTGCTCCCGGCGGGACGCCGGGGCTACCAATAAACCTGACAGCAATGGACACCACACCTACGCCTTGATTTTCTCTGATGGTTACTCACCCCAGCACGATTTCACACAGCGGCGTGTCCCGCAGAATTTCCTCACCCTCACCCACCAGCACCCGCCGCAGGGTGCCGGTCACGGGGCTGGGCACCGTCAGGGCTGCCTTGTCTGTCTCCACGTCCAGCAGGTCCTGGCCCTTGTTCACCACCATGCCCTCGCTCAGAAACCACTCCACCACCAGCAGTTTTTCGGTTTCTTCGCCCAGGTCGGCAAGGGTGAGGACAAAGGTCATGGCCGGAGTATAAATTCAAAAAAGCCGGAACCGCTTTATCGGCGTGTTGGCCAACACCCTGTGACGACTTTGGTTCTGGCCAGAACCGGGTTCACCCGATGCTTACATTCATCCATAATTTTCAGCTAACCTTATGGGGTTGGTTTTTCCCGAACTACGTGAGAGCAGGTGACTTTGGCGACCAAGCTGGAGCTTTCCAGCGCCGTGAAGGCGCTTGAAACGGGTCTTTTTGATCTGGCTGATTTTCTGCGGGTGTGCCTGAACGCCAGCCTGACCCTTTCGGACGACCTGCTGAAACTGCCCGATGCCCAGGGCCTGGACCCCGACGCGCTCTGCGCCCTGCTTGCGCGGGCCTTTGGCGAAAGTTTTCTGGGCCTTTCCGGCCCGGAGCGCGAGGAGCTGGCCCGCGTGGCCCGGCGCGACCTGATGGCCATCGCCACCGACACCACGGTGCTGGACCTGGAAAGCGGCTTCATCAGCCTGCCCAACCTGTTCGTGTCCCTGCCCCTGGCGCGCTGGAAGGACCACCTGCCTGATCCCTCGTTGCCCCCCAAGCTGAAAATGGCCCCGGCGGTGCTGGGGGCCATCCGCAGCAAGGCCCCGGGGCCAGATCAACTGGCCGCCATGGTGTTGCAGGTGCTGGAACGCCCCCTGCGGGGCAGGTTTTTTATGGATGAAGCGCTGCAGGAACACCTGCACACCTGCCTGGGGGCGCGCTGGCTGGGAGAGCGGCCCCTGCCCGCCGCCTCGTTGGTGCGGGCCATTGGCCGTCAACGGGTGGCGCTGCTGGTTTCCAGCGGGGCGCTTGTGGCGGCCACAGAGGCCGCCTCTGCCGAAGCCGACGACAACCACGTGCCCGAAATGGCTCTCAAAAAAACCCTGTTTGAAGAAGCCAAACAGGGGGACAAGGACGTGCTTGCCCTGGCCGCCGCCAGTGTGTGCGCCGCCTTTGGCCTGGCGGGGGCGCTGGGCACCCGTGTGCGCCAGTTGCTGGAACAGGGGGGGCTGGGTCAGAGCAAAGACGTGCTGGCCAACGCCGAGCCGCTCACCACGTTTCTGGTCAACCAGTCCAGCGGCGACAAAACCCTGGCTGCCGCCCGCAAGTCCCGCGCCCTGCTGGGGCACCAGATTCAGCGGCGGCTGGTAGAGGAAGGCCCCTTCGAGATTCGCCTGATTCTCAAAAGTCAGGCCCCCATGCTCACGCGCTCAGAGCGCCAGGTGACTTTCACCCGCGATTACCAGCTCAAGGATGGCTCACCCAACAAGCAGCTTTTTTTGCGCAAACTCACCGATTCGCTTTTTCCGGGCCAGGGGGCGCTCGCGCACAAACTGCTGGAAAACCCCCGCATCCTCAACCCCAAAACCGGCCAGCTTGCGGGATATGCCGAACTTTTTGACCAGCTCAAACCGGGTCTGCCCACGGGCCACACCAGCCGCACCAGCACCAACGAACTGCTGCTGGAACAACTCAAACACCAGAAGGTGCTGGAACTGGCCACTGTGCAGGTGCGCGAGCGCGTGGCCAGCAGCGGCCTGGAACTGAGCCTGTCGCAACTGCCGCTGGAAGACAAGATTGTGGACCTCGACGGCACCAATCTGGGCAGCTTTGGCGCGGCAGAGGACATCGCCCAGGTGATGAGCGCGTGGTCGTTGCTCGCTGACAAACATTTCGATGCCGCCACCACCCTGCAGACGCTTTATGAAAAAGGCCGCACCGAACCGTTGACCGAGGCGCTGGCAAACACAGTGTTGAACGAAGACGCCCCCGGCGCGGCCCCCGGCGAAACCCGCTTGCTGGTGCTGACACGTGTGTTGCTGGAACAGGTGCTGAACGCCGCCCAGGCCACGCGGCTGGGAGACATCGCGCTCAGTCGGGACTGCCTGCTGGCGCTGGCGGAGGGGCTGGGAGAAGAACCGCTGGAAAAAGCCGTGGCGGGCCTGATGGGCGCACGGGGAGAAGCCCCGCTGGCGGCTCTGGACCAGGACCGTGCCCTGCTGGCGGGGTTTGTGTCGGCCACCATGGAGCAGGCGCGCCTCACCTCGCCCGAGGCCACGCGCCGTTTGCTCACCCGCTGGCTCAAGGCGCTGGCGGTGGCGGCGGAAAACCTTTCGGAGCTGTCCAGAAAAGGCAAAGGCCCTCTGATGTTTTCTCAGGAGGCCTTGTGCGCCGCGCTGGGCGCGCTGGACGCCCCGGCTCTGACAGAGTTTTTTCCCCCGCAGCCGCCCCCCTGGCTGCTCGCCTATCTGGGCCGCCTGTTCAAACCCCTTTCCAGCTTGGGCGAAACCGACACCACCAGCTTGGAACACTTCGCCCGTGTCATCAAGACGCTGGGTTATTGCCCCAGGGAAATCACCGCCGAACGCCTGCACCGCATGATCCGCCGCTTTCGCCCGGAGTTGCTGGGGTAGTAACTGTCCAACTGGGTGAAACGCTGCGTGAATTGCCTGAAAACCCCTTGGAAATCCAGCGTCATTCCCGCGAAAGCGGGAATCCATACAGGAGTAGGCGCGGTGTCCCCCCCGCGCACTAATCAAAAGAAAAATCAGGAGGTT
>CAYJOG010000444.1:0-2893 GCA_964371695.1 uncultured bacterium | reverse complement strand
GCACAACACCTCCATCACGGGCACGTCATCCACCACCGTGGCGTAATGCTCGGCGCGGGCCAGCGCACCATGGCTGAGCACGGCGTCGTTCATGGCCACCAACCGCAGGGCCGCGCCCTTGGCGGGGCGTATCGTCACCTCCAGCATCAGGCGGGGCTCCAGCCAGTAATCCCCTGCCACCAGTCGGGCAAACTCAACGGCCAGCGCCTTGGGGTGAATCTCGGTGAGAAACCCCAGATAACCCATGTTCACGCCCACAATGGGGGTGCGGGTTCTACGAGCCAGGCGCGCCGCCGAAAGCAGCGTGCCGTCTCCCCCCAGCACCACCAGCACCTGGGGCGCGGATTTTCCAGAAAGCGTCCGGCATTCCAGCCCCAGAGACTTCATCAACCGCTGGCTGGCGGCCTGCAACTCTGAGGTTTCCACCGAAACACCACTCACCGTCACACCCTGCGCCTGGGCCAGCTGCACCAGCCGCCGCGCCACCGGGGCCACCTGGGGCTTGGCCGGATGCACCATGAGGGCCATGCGACGGATTTTCTGGGGTTTCACCACAGTGATGGAGTATATCGGGGGACTTTTTTCGTCGCCCTTGAAAAACGCAAAAAGGGTAGGAAAAAGGGGCTTCGGGGGCCCAAAAAGGGGTGCAGAAATTGCGGGGTTTTTGGGGAGATCGTCAAAAGCCCCGCAAAACCGGGTGAAAAATCAAGGGATTGGGGTGGGTTGCGTTTTTCAGGGCGACGTGCATTCCCGGATGGAATGCCTCCGAAAACCGAGATGAGCGCTGGTTTTCGCCCGCCCCGAAGGGCTTTGCCCCGATGGGCGGGGCCTGAAAAAGTCCAGGACGGACTTTTTCAAGGCCAACTTTTTACCAAGCAACAAGACCGCGCTATCATCCGCTGGCCAGAAACCCTCAATCCAAAGGACTCGTCCCCATGCCCTTCACCGTCACCATCAAGAACACCGGACAAAAATTCGCGGTCCCTGACACCAAATCCATTCTGGAGGCGGCTGCCGACGAGGGGATTGACATGGACTATGGCTGTGAGTCGGGTGTGTGCAGCGCGTGCCGAGTGAAGCTGATTTCGGGCAAGGTGGACGACAGCGAAGGCGACGCCCTGACCAGTGACGAAAAAGCCGAAGGCTGGGTGCTGACCTGCGTGGGCCACCCCAAAAGCGACGTGGTGATCGAGTTGGTGTGAGTCGGGAATAAAACAATCTCCTCATTTCCCTTTGCCGTTATTCTTGGGCCATGCTGGCCTTTCTCACGGATTACGGCACGGTGGACGTTTACGCCGCCCAGTTGGAGCTGACGGCGCGACAACTTCTGAAAAATCCGGCCACGCCCATTCTCCATGTCACCCATTCGGTCCCCCCTTTTAACTTGGCCGCCGGGGCCTGGCGGCTGGGGTCGGTGGCAACCCTGCTGCCCCCCGCCGCCGTGGTGGTGGCTGTGGTGGACCCCGATGTGGGCACCGAAAGGCCCCTGATCTGGGCACAACTCACGGGCGGCGCGCAGGTGTTGGCCACACACCCCCACCTGCTGGGTTTTTGTCACCTCGCGGCCCAACCCCGGCGGGCAGAGGTCGGACCCCTGAGCACCCAGACAAGCGCCACCTTTCATGGCCGGGACATTCTCACCCCCCTGGCCTGCCAGTTGCTCAATCAACAAATCACGGCCTCGGACTGGCCACCGGTGGACTTCTCTCCGCCGGACTTCACCCAAGTGACCCAAACCGGCGGCAAACTTGTAGCCCAGGTGGTGGACGTGGATCATTTTGGTAACCTCATCACCCCCATCACACACCAGCACACCTTAAAAAAGAGTCTTCAATCCCTTTCGATTCATGAACACCGGCTTTACAATCAAAACACCACCTTCGCACACGGCCCGCCGGGCGAAGCGTTTTTTTATTGGGGAAGCCAAGGAACCCTTGAAATCGCCATGGACCAGAACAGCGCGACGGACCACCTGGGGGTGGGCGTGGGGGCTGCTGTGTCTGTGTTTCTGTCTGCTGACTGACACCGCCGGGGCCATGCCCCAAGGCACCGGGGCCACACCCAAAGAGAACACCCTGGGCAAAGAGAGCGCTGTGGCTATCGAAGAGTTTTATGGGGTGGTGGACCGCCCCGCCTGGAACCTGCGGATGTTGAGCGCTGCCGCCCCCTTGCAGGCGGTCATCAACCGGCCCGACATCGAATACAAGTTCAAGGTGCTGGACACACAGGAAATCAACGCCATGGCCCTGCCCGGCGGCTGGGTTTATGTCACGCGGGGGCTGATGGACTTTCTGGACAACGACAACGAATTGCAGGGCGTGCTGGCCCACGAAATGGCCCACGTGGACCTGGGCCACGGCCTGGGCATCTACAAACGCCAGATGCGCAGCATGATCACCACCATCCTGGCCATCATCGCCAGCCGCGATCCCCAGGTGATTCAGGCCGTGGGGGCCGCCGGTCAGGCCATGTTCCAGGGTTATGGCCGCAGCGCCGAAAACGAGGCGGACATTCAGGGCCTGAAGTATCTGATCAGCAGCAAAACCCCCATCAACGGTTTTCTTTCGTTCATGGACCGCCTGCAGGTGGAAGAAAACCACCGGCCCAATTTTAGCAAAGAGTATTTTTTCACCCACGCCCCCACCGACGAACGTATTCAGGCCAGCGAGCAGTTTCTTAAAGACCGCAAGGTTTCCATCCCCGCCCGGCAATACACCCCCCGCATCACGCTTTATCCCAAGGGGGGCGCACTGCCGAGCGGCGAGGTGGTGGGCCTCATCGCCACGCGGGACCACAATCGCTGGCTGGTGCTGAGCCACGACCCCTTCGACGAAAGCACCGGTTTTTCACGGGCCGAGAAAGCCAGCAACATTCTCAACGGCCTCATCAAAAA
>CAYJOG010000443.1:0-2919 GCA_964371695.1 uncultured bacterium | reverse complement strand
ATGAAGGGCCAGCACGCCCTGCTGGTTTATGACGATCTCAGCAAACACGCCGTGGCTTACCGGCAGCTTTCGCTGCTGCTGCGCCGCCCGCCGGGCCGCGAGGCCTATCCCGGCGACGTGTTCTATCTCCACAGCCGCCTGCTGGAGCGCGCCGCGAAACTGTCCGATGCCATGGGCGCGGGCAGCCTCACGGCCCTGCCCATCATCGAGACCCAGGCGGGCGACGTGTCGGCCTACATTCCCACCAACGTGATTTCGATCACCGACGGCCAGATTTATCTGGAAACGGACCTGTTCTATTCGGGCGTGCGGCCCGCCGTGAACGTGGGTCTTTCGGTGAGCCGCGTGGGCGGCTCGGCGCAGATCAAGGCCATGAAAAAAGTGGCGGGCACCATGCGCCTGGACCTCGCCCAGTTCCGCGAACTGGAGGCTTTCGCCCAGTTTGGCTCAGACCTGGACAAGGCCACCATGGACCAGTTGGACCGGGGACGCCGCACGGTGGAACTGCTCAAGCAGGCCCAGAACATGCCCATGCCGGTGGAACACCAGGTGGCGGTGATTTACGCCATCACCAAGGGCCTGCTGGACGACGTGCCGGTGGAAGATGTCCGTGCGCTTGAAGAGAGCCTTCATGTCTTCCTCAAGGAGCATTCCCCCCAGGTGCTGGTGGAAATAAAAGAGAAGAAGGAAATCACCCCCGAACTGGAAAGCCACCTGCGCACTGCGGTTGAAAACTGCAAAGCGGCTTTTATGGAAAAGAAGAAGGCGGAATAAGAAATGGCGTCCTCACGGGAGATCCGCCGGCGCATCAAGTCGGTGAAGAACACCCAGAAGATCACGAAGGCCATGGAAATGGTCTCGGCGGCCAAGCTGCGCCGCGCCGCCCAGCGGCTGGAGGCCACGCGCCCCTACGCCAAAGAAATGCTCGCCACCACCAGCCGCCTGCTCGATCAGGTGGAGGAACTCAACCATCCCCTCACCGCAGTGCGCGATGTGCGCCGCCTGGGGTTGATGGTGATGGCGTCGGACAAGGGCCTGTGCGGAGCCTATAACACCAACGTGTTCAAGTTTGCCGAGCGGTACATCAAGACCTATCCGGCGGGTGTGGAAGTGGTCATCATCGCCGTGGGTCGGCGCACGCGGGAATATTTCCGCCGCCGGGGCTACACGGTGCTCGAAACGTTTGCGAACGTGGACCAGACCCTGCGCGAAGGGACCATCCGCGGCATGACCGAGCGCGTGGCGGGGTTTTTCGCCGATGGGAAAGTGGATCAGGTGGACATCGTTTATGCGCAATACGTCAGCGCCATGGTGAACGAGCCCACCGCCGTGCAGATGCTGCCCCTGCACCCGCGCGCCGAGGGCGAACACCATGACACCACCCACACGGTGGATTTCATCTTCGAACCCGACCCTGCCACCATCCTCGAAATCATCGTGCCGCGCTACATCAAGATGCTCATGGTGAGCGGCCTGGCGGAGAGTTTCGCCAGCGAACACGGCGCCCGCATGGTGAGCATGCGCAGCGCCACCGAGGCGGCGGGCGACATGATCAGTTCGCTCACCCTGACTTACAACCGGGCGCGTCAAGCGGCCATCACCAAGGAAATCAACGAAATCGTGGGCGGGGCCGAGGCCCTCGCCTAAATTCAACCGCCCCAGGAGGCCATCATGGCAGAAGGAAAAATCGTTCAAGTCATCGGACCCACCGTGGATGTGGGTTTCGATGCCGAGCATCTGCCCAGTCTGTTCAACGCGCTGGAGATTCCGGTGGAAGGCCGCGAAGACGCCCTGGTGGTGGAGGTGGCCGCGCACATGGGCAACAACGTGGTGCGCGCCGTGGCCATGGACAGCACCGACGGTCTGCGCCGGGGCATGTTGGTGAAAGACACTGGCGGCCCCATCAAGGTGCCTGTGGGCCGGGCCACCCTGGGCCGCATCTTCAACGTGCTGGGCAAACCGGTGGACGAAGCCGGGCCGGTGAACGCCGAACATTACGACCCCATCCACCGCGACCCGCCGCCCTTTGTGGACCAGGGCGCGGTAAACGAAGTGCTCGAAACGGGCATCAAGGTGGTGGACCTGCTGGAGCCTTACGCACGCGGCGGCAAGGTGGGTCTGTTTGGCGGCGCGGGTGTGGGCAAAACCGTGATCATCATGGAGCTGATCTATAACATTGCCAGCAAACACGGCGGTTTTTCGGTGTTTTGCGGCGTGGGTGAACGCACCCGCGAGGGCAACGACCTGTATATGGAAATGAAAGAGTCGGGCGTGCTCGACCGCACCGTGTTGTGCTACGGCCAGATGAACGAGCCGCCGGGCGCCCGCATGCGCGTGGGCCTGTCGGGCCTCACCATGGCCGAGCACTTCCGCGATGTGGAAGGCCAGGACGTGTTGTTGTTCGTGGACAACATCTTCCGTTTCACCCAGGCCGGGTCCGAGGTATCGGCACTCCTGGGCCGCATGCCGAGCGCCGTGGGTTATCAGCCCACACTGTCCACCGAAATGGGCGAGTTGCAGGAGCGCATTACCTCTACGCGGCGCGGCTCCATCACGTCGGTGCAGGCCGTGTATGTGCCCGCCGACGACCTCACCGACCCCGCGCCCGCCACGTCCTTTGCCCACCTCGACGCCACCACGGTGCTCAGCCGCCAGATCGCCGAGCTGGGCATCTATCCCGCCGTGGACCCCCTCGACAGCACCAGCCGCATTCTCACCCCCGCCATCGTGGGAGAGGAGCACTACCGCGTGGCCCGCGCCGTGCAGGGCGTGTTGCAGCGCTACAAAGAGCTTCAGGACATCATCGCCATTCTGGGCATGGAGGAACTGAGCGAAGAGGACAAGATCATGGTGGGCCGCGCCCGCAAGATTCAACGCTTCTTCAGCCAGCCCTTCCACGTGGCCGAGCAGTTCACGGGC
>CAYJOG010000442.1:0-2939 GCA_964371695.1 uncultured bacterium | reverse complement strand
GCCTCGGTGTGCACCGCACACCCGCTGGCTCGGTTCTCATCCCACCGGCCAGGCTGGTTGAGCACGGGAAGCATCTGGATGAGCCAGGTTTTCAGCTTTCTATTCCCCTACAGACGGTAGGGCCGGTGGGATTCGAACCCACAACCAACGGATTATGAGTCCGCTGCTCTAACCGTTGAGCTACAGCCCCTGACACCTGCATTGTAACCAGCCGCGCTCTGGCCAGTGGTCATAAAGTTTCCTGACCCAGATCAGGGAGTGCCCGCCCGCCCCTGTTTTGCACCCTGCGGATTTTGGCTAAAGTGTCGCGGCCCTGCGGGGTCACAGGAGGACTCATGAGCATCAAGGTTGGCATCAACGGTTTTGGCCGCATCGGCAGGTTGGCTTTGCGAAACGCCCTTGGGCGCAAAGGCATTACGGTGGTGGCCGTCAACGACCTCACCAGCCCCGCCACGCTGGCCCACCTGCTCAAATACGACTCCACCTATGGCGTTTTTCCCGGCGAGGTCAAGGCCGTGGAAGGCGGCATGTCCGTCAACGGCCACACCATCACCATCAGCGCCGAGCGCGACCCCGCCAACATTCCCTGGAAGGCCGCCGGTGTGGACATCGTGCTGGAATGCACGGGCATTTTCACCGACGCCGAAAAAGCCAAAGCGCATCAGGCCGCCGGGGCCAAAAAGGTGCTCATTTCAGCACCGGCCAAAGGCGAAGACGCCACGTTTGTGCTGGGTGTGAACGGCGACACCTATGACCCGGCCAAACACCACGTCATCAGCAACGCCAGTTGCACCACCAACTGTCTTGCCCCCGTGGCCAAGGTGATTGACGAGCTTTTTGGCATCGAGGCGGGCCTCATGACCACCGTGCATGCCTACACCAACGATCAGGCCCTGCTGGATCAGCCTCACAAAGACCTGCGCCGCGCCCGCGCCGGTGCGGTGAACATCGTGCCCACCACCACTGGCGCCGCCAAGGCCGTGTCGCTGGTGCTGCCCCAGCTCAAGGGCAAGCTCAACGGTTTTGCCCTGCGTGTGCCCACCCTCACCGTGAGCGCCGTGGACCTGGTGGTGAACACCGCCAAACCCGTCACCGCCGAAGCGGCCAACGCCGCGCTCAAGGCCGCCAGCGAGAGCGGGCCGCTCAAGGGCATTCTGGGTTACACCGACGAACCGCTGGTGAGCAGCGACTTCCGGGGCGACGCCCGCAGTTCGATTGTGGATGGCCCCAGCACCATGGTCATGGGCGAGAAAATGCTCAAGGTGGTTTCGTGGTATGACAACGAAATGGGCTATGCCACGCGTTTGGTGGACCTCGCTGAAATGGTTGCGGCGAAGCTGTAAATCCCCATGGCCCCGCAAAAAAAATCGCGGGGACTGAAACCAGGGGTTGGCGCGCTGTCGGACCCACTACTGCGATTTCAGAACACGCCGCTGCGCCCCGCCCAGGGCGCGCCCTTGCCCAGCCTGCTCACGCCCAGTCCGCCGCCCCCGCCGGGGCCGCCGGTGTGGGCCACGGCGGGGGGTGTGGCGGCCCTGCCAGAGGTGAACCCCCAGCGCCCCCATGCAGACTCGCTGGCGCTCATCAGTTGGCGCGAGCGGGCCAGTCTGGTGTTGCGGGCAGGCACACCCGGCGAGCCGTTTCTCTCGGCCACGTTGCTGGAGGACCACCACTCCAACCGCCTGTTTGTGCCCTTCAACACGTCGCTGGATGACCAGTGGATTCCTTCGTATCACTACGAGGGAGGGGTTTCGGTGCGCCTGTTGTGCCCCCTGACCGAAGACCCCCGCGAGGCCATGGGTTTCGGCCTGCTGGTGACGGGGGGGCAGGGCCAGGTGCTGGAAATTCGCCTGCGGTGGGGTGTGACCGATCGGGTGGTGTTTCGCCCGCGCCCCGCACCGGGGCCGGAGAATCCCTTCTGGTGTCCCTGGACGGGCAGTTGGCGCATGGACGGCCCAGGTGTGGGGCTGGCGCTGCGGGCGGGGTCGGCGCAGGACGGCTTCTGGGCCAGACAGGATGGCCAGGTGTGCCTCACCGTGCGCCTGCGGCTGAACGGGCCGCTCACCTGGGTTCCCATTGGCGTGGGGGAACAGTCCGAGGCGGCCTCGCTGGCGGCGATGCATCTGGCCCGTCTGGGGGGCGCGGCGTTGCAGTCGGCCACGCGCCAGCAACTGGATCGCATTCACCCCCCGGCCCAGACGCAGGAAGAAGAGACCATCCGCCGCCACGCCCTGTTTGGCCGGTTGTATACCAGCGCTTTTTGTGTGGACCGCAACGAAGAGGTGCTGCTCACCAGCCGCAGCCCCCGTTATTACGTGAGCGGGGCATTCTGGTGCCGCGACGCCTGCTGGTGGACACTGCCCGCCACCACCCGCCAGTGCCCCGCCACCGCCCGGCGGCATCTGGAACTGGTGTTTACCCGCTATGGCGAAAACGCCGCCCGCCACGCGTTGTGGCTGGATGGCTCGGTGCTGTATGACGGTTTTGAACTGGACCAGTTGTGTTATCCGCTGCTGGCGGCAGAAGATTATGCCCACCACACCGGTGATGACAGCCTGTGGGCCGAGCCATGGATAGCCGCCCATGCCCGGCGTTTCTTGCACGTACTAAGCCGACAAAGAGACCCACAATGCGGCTTTTACAGGACTTTTTTAAATGCCAGTGATGATATGCTCCCCGGGGGTATTTCCCTGATGGCGAACGTGTTGGTCCACAAAACTTTGATGATTTGTTCGAGACACCTGGGGTTGCCGGCCCCGGTGGACGCCACCCGTTTCAGGCAGGCGTTGCTCAGCCGGTTCACCGTGCCGCAGGCCAGGGGCAGTGTGTTGGGAGAAGTGCTGTTTCAGGGCAGGGCGGTGGCGGGCGACAATCCCGCCCTCAGCCTGCTGCTGCTGCCTTTTTTGGGTTTTCTGAACGCCCGTCACCCGCTCATGCGC
>CAYJOG010000441.1:0-2943 GCA_964371695.1 uncultured bacterium | reverse complement strand
GTTTATAAAGTCCCTCCTGGACTTTATAAACCCAATCAGGTCCGGGCAAAGCCCGCCCCTGATGGCGAAAACCTCAACTTTTTCAAAGTTTCGGCTTTCGTGTGCGCTCATCCATGAGCGCAAGAGCCTGTTGGTCGGTTTTTTGGCTACTTTATAAACAGGCTCTTACTTCCACCTTCCAACATTCCCTCCTTTATATGGACGCCGATTTGAACTTGGTTCACAATAAACCCATGTTGGGACTGCTGGTGGCGAGACTGCTGGCCATGCTGGGGGCCAGCGTGGTGTCGCTGGCGCTGGCCACTGCCATGAACGCCTCGGTGGCGGCAGAAAACACCCAGCAGCAGATCATGAACTGGGTGAGCTTTCTCTGCCTGGGGTTGTTGAGCGGTTGGCTCATGGGCGAGCCGCTTCACCGGGGTTTCCGGCGGCTTTACCAGTCGCTTTTGTTGACCCTTCAGCAATACCCCCCCGGCTCGGTGGCGGGCGCGCTGAGCGGCCTCACGGTGGGTATGTTGCTGGGAAACCTGTTTGCCCTGCCCCTGATGATCGCCATGCACGCCTACAGCCCGGCCCTGCCCGGCGTGATCAGCGCGGTGGTGAGCCTCATCTTTGGCCCGCTCATGGCGGCGGTGTTTCTGCGCATGGACCTTTTCCGCAGCGCCAGCAAGGGCCACTGGCTGGCCGAACACCGCACCCGCCGCTGGCTGCTGGACACCTCGGCCATCATGGATGGCCGCCTGCTGACGCTGGTGGAGCAGGGCCTTATCGAGGGTGACCTGGCTGTGCCCGATTTTGTGGTGAAGGAGTTGCACAATCTGGCCGACAGCCGCCAGCCCCTGCGCCGCAACCGGGGCCGCCTGGGTTTGCAGGCCCTGGAGGAAATCAAGCACCTGTCGCCCCGCGTGACCCTGAAGGTGGAACCCGCCGGTCATCTGCTGCGGGCCGCCGAGGTGGACGACAAACTGGTGGAACTGGCGGGACTCACCAACACCAAAATCCTCACGGTGGATTACAATCTGGCGCGGGTGGCCGGTGTGAATGGTGTGATCGCCGTGAATCTGGCCGAAGTGGCGGCGGCGCTCAAGCCCCTGATTCTGCCCGGCGAGACCATGCACCTGAAAATCATCAAGCTGGGCAAAGAGAACGGCCAGGGTGTGGGATATCTGGAAGACGGCACCATGGTGGTGGTGGATGGCGGCAGTGATCTGGTGGGTGAACAGGCGTGGGTGGAAGTGACGAGTATCATTCAGACCCTCGGCGGCAGGCTGGTTTTCGCCAGCCAGGCCCCCTCACCCCAACCCGGCGCGCCCCCCCACGCGCCCACCACACAGGCGGGTTGATTTGACACAGCAGGATTTTTCGGTAGGCATTGGCGTGGACACGCACCGGCTCGCCCCCGGCGAAACACTGATTCTGGGGGGTGTGAACATTCCCCACGACCAGGGACTGGTGGGGCATTCCGATGGCGACGTGCTCACCCACGCCATCATGGATGCCCTGCTGGGCGCCGCCGACAAGGGCGACCTGGGAGACCATTTCCCCAGCAGCGACGCCAGCTTCAAGGGTGTGGAAAGCATTGCCCTGCTCAAACAGGTGCTCACGGTGCTGGGCAAGGAACGCCTGCGGCCCATGCAGGTAGACGCCGTGGTGCTGGCCGAAAAACCCGCCCTGTCGCCCCACCGGGCGGCCATCAAGGAGTCTCTTGGCCGCGCCCTGCCCGGCTGCAGGGTGAGCGTGAAGTTCACCACCACCGACGGCCTTGGTTTTGTGGGCCGCGAAGAAGGCATCAGCGCCCAGGCCGTGGCCCTGGTGAAACACCTGTAGATGAATTGATTTTTCGATCATCACCCCCTCTCCCCTTTTAATGGGGAGAGGGTTGGGGTGAGGGGTTTATTCAAAAACAAAAAAACCAATCAGATGTTTTTTTTTTTTGTTTAAACCCCTCACCCGGATGGATTGGCCAAAAAGACGCCAATCCATCCGACCTCTCCCTCAGGGGGAGAGGTGAAAAACACACCGTCTCCCACTGGGGGGCCATCCATACTGAAAAGTCAGTCAAAATATTCTGGAAGGCAGGGATCACCATGGCGTTCGTCCGCAAAAAACGCGCCCCGGCGCTCAACAACGAACTGTTCAACACCATCAGCCACACCACGGGGGCCGGCTTGGCCCTGGTGGGGCTGGTGGCCCTGCTGCTGCTGGCGGCCTGGCGGCGCGAGACGGTTTATCTCATGGCTTTTGGGGTGTACGGCGTCACGCTGGTGCTGCTTTATGTGGCCAGCTCCATCTATCACTTCTATTGCCATGTTGACCACCCCAGGCTGCGGCAGGTGTTCCAGCGGCTTGATCACGGCGCGATTTACCTGCTCATCGCCGGTTCCTATACCCCCATCTGCCTGGGGGCCATCGGGGGGAGCCTGGGCTGGGCCATGTTCGGCGGTGTGTGGGCGCTGGCGGGGGTGGGCATTCTCATGAAGATTTTCCAGAAAGACCCCGACAATCCCCTGTCGTTCCTGCTGTATCTGGTGATGGGCTGGATGGCTGTGCTGGGCCTTGGCCCGTTGCGTCAGGCCATGGAGCCCGCCGCGTTGAGGCTGCTGTTTGCCGGGGGTTTGGCTTATACGCTGGGGGCGGTGATTTACGCCACCCGCAAACCCCGCCTGTGGCCGGGGCGCTTCAGCCACCACGAACTGTGGCACGTGCTGGTGATGCTGGGCAGCGGCCTGCATTACGCCCTGATGGTGGTGCTGGTGGTGTAAGACGGAAGTTGGTGGTTGGCGGCTGAAAAAGAATAAGGCACCACGCCAATCCTCATCGCCCCCCGCCGTCATTCCCGCGAAGGCGGGAATCCAGACAAAACCAAAAGGTTTTTTGTTTATGTTTGACCCCTCACCCCAACCCACTCCCCCGCAGGGGGGGGGGGGGCCGGGGAGGAATCCG
>CAYJOG010000440.1:0-2945 GCA_964371695.1 uncultured bacterium | reverse complement strand
GGCCGAGCTCAAGGCCCGGCATCCCGGAGCGGTGGTGGTGAGCTACGTCAACACCTCCGCCAAGGTCAAGGCCGAAAGCGATTATTGCTGCACCAGCGCCAACGCCGCACGGGTGGTGAATGCCGTGGGCAGCGACACGGTGATCTTCCTGCCCGATGAATATCTGGCCCGCAACGTGGCCCACGAAACCGGCAAAACCATTGTTCTGCCCGATCTTTCCCGCAAGCAGAACGGCGAAGACCCAAAAAACCTGCACCGCGTGATGCTGGCCTGGCGGGGGCGCTGCGAAGTACACGAAAAGTTCACGGTAGAAGACGTGACCAACGTGCGGCGGCAGTTCCCCGACGTGGTGGTGGTGGCCCACCCGGAATGCAGCCCCGAAGTGGTGGCCGCGTCAGATTTTTCGGGCAGCACCAGCGGCATCATCAAATACGTCAAAGAACACCTCGCGCCGCACTATCTCATCCTCACCGAGTGCGCCATGGGCGACAACATCATTGCCGAAAATCCCGACCGCGACGTGCTGCGACTGTGCAGCGTGCGATGCCCCCACATGAACCAGATCACCATGGAAGACACCCTGGAAGCCCTTCAGAAAAACCAGTACGAAGTGGACGTGCCCGAAGACATCCGCGACCGCGCCAGGCTTTCCATCGAGCGGATGCTGGAAATCGTGTAGTCCCGCGCCCCTTCTTTTTGGGCGCATTGGTTACCTTTACACTCACACCGTGCATGCCTGCCCCCGGTGTGGAAACTTCGCCAAGGGCAACCCGCGTTTTTGCCTCTACTGCGGTCATTTTCTGCATGGCGACGACCCCTTGCGCCACGTGGGGGAAAGCGTGACCGAGGATTTCTTCATTGAAACCGAGGTGGAAAACACCCGGCTTGAAAAAGGCGCAGACCATCAGGACACGCAGGATCCATCAGAAACCGGCCCGACCAACTTGCTGGAGCACCTGGAACTGTTTCTCAAAAAAGAGGGACTGAATGTGGCCCGTCACAGCGCCACCTTCAGTCTCACGATCTTCTCAATGCTGATTTTGGGGGCAATTTGCTGGCTCGCGGGGCGGTGGACGGCCCGCTTCCTCTTTTTTGTGGTTCCGCCGCTGAGGTTTTCCATGGGCGGCGTCCTTCCCCCTGCCCTCTCTCTGGTGCTGGCGCTCGTCCTGCTTAAAAAATTTCCCAGGTGGTTAAAAAACTTGTTGGAAAAGCTGAATCTCCCCCCGGTCCACACCGCCATTCAGTGGCGGCAACAGGAGAACTACATCACCATGCCCCTGGCCATAGCCGCCAGTGTGGTGTTCATTTCCGTGGGTGTGCGGGTGATGATGGCCTTTGCGCAACAGGCCATGGGCCAGTAATCACCTGCGCGCCACCCCGACCGTTTCAGCCCAGAAAATCCAGTAACGACATGGATTGGGTGGTGTCCACGCCAGAGGCTTGCTGTGCGTAATAAAGACGCAACAGTTGTTTTTCCTGCGTGGTGACCGAACCTTCAAATTCACTTTTTTTCTCAGCCGCTTTCAGCAGGTCATCCACCTTGGCCAGAAACGCCTCTTTTTTGCCATTGGCGGTCGCCTCGAACTCCGCCAGCAACTCATCCATGAAAATCTTTTTTTCGCCGAATGAAAGTTCGGCGTTGATGATCTTGTCCACCACCTTCGTCAAACGCCGGTCGGTGATGGGTTGTCGCTCCTGCGTGGCGCTGCCGCCTGCGGAATAGGTCGCCATGCCCAGGTCGCTGGCCATGCCCTGATAGAGCGCCAGGGTGCTTTCGCGAATCTTGCTTTGCGCTTCGCTGAGGGGTTGTTTCTGGGCGTTTTCAAATATCTGGAGCGAACGGGACGTGTGAAACCGGGCCAGCGTGTCGAAATAGCTGGTCCCCGCCTGTTGTTGCTGCATCACGCCCAAAAGGTTCATCAGTCAGGTTTTCGGCGGTTTGGCCAAAAACTGAAGCAGAAGGTTCAGCACGCTTGGTTTAAGCAAAAATGTCCAGCAGCGAACTGTTTAGGCCACCAAGACCCATCTGGCTGGCGCTTTGCAGTGTGCTGACCAGACCCTGATAAAACTCCCGCAGGCGGTTCACCTGCGAGGGCAGGGCTTCTTCCTCCTGCGGATTGTCAATTTCGGCCTGCACCAGCCGCTCGGCCGCAGATTTCAGGTAAGCCGCCTGCGCCTTGGGCTCTGTCTGGGCAAATTCCCGCACCGTCTGGCTGATGAACGACTGCTTTTCGCTGTAGGGCAACGAACCGCCGATCACCCGCTCCACCAGCCCTTCCAGCTCTGGTGTGGGTTCAAAATCGGTGGGTCCGTTTGTCTGCACTTCGCCGCTCAGGACTCCCTCAAAATAAGAGGTCAGTTTTTCGCGCAGATTCTGGGTGACGCTGTTGGGGGAATCCTCGCGGCTGCTGGCCTTGATCACCGACAGCGCCTGTTTGGCGTTGGCCTGGGTCATGGCCTGGGTAAAAAGAGCCACCTGATTGTTTTCAGCAGGGGCGCGGTACAACCCCGCCGAAGACAACATGCTCATGACATTGGTCAGGTTCTGGAGTTCCATGATGTTGTTTTCGGCCTGGCGGGGAGCCGAATTAAATCCAGCGCAAAAAACGGGCCAATCTCCCTCTCCCGTGTTTTGCATGGGAGAGGGTGGCCGATGCAGTAGGGCGGGCGTCCCCGCCCGCCTGAGCGCGAAGCGCGAAAGCCGGGTGAGGGCGTTTTAGACACACCTTATAAAACCGACCAAGCTCTCAGGGACTTGCCAACGACTTTTTCACCACGTCCGCCGGGGGGGCCGACAACACCTTCCAGTCAGCCGGGAACTGAGCAGACGCCAGTTTGGTGAGGTGCCGCTGGTGCCAGCGCAGCACCGGCTGAAACGTGGCCCAACCTCCCAGACGCCGACCGGGGTGAGAGATATAGGAATCCCCCCCCTGCTTGGCCACCAC
>CAYJOG010000439.1:0-2964 GCA_964371695.1 uncultured bacterium | reverse complement strand
CTTCACCTCTCCCCTTTATGGGGAGAGGTCGGATGGCTTGGCCTTTTGGGGCCAATCCATCCGGGTGAGGGGTTCAAACAAAAAACAAAGACCTTTTTTGGCTTTTTTGCTTTTGTATAAACCCCTCACCCCAACCCTCTCCCCATTATAAGGGGAGAGGGGGTGAACATGGCCTTTGGCCGCTCCCAGATGCGTACTCCATCAATTCTGAAAATGCTTCAGCCATCTTTCTGCTGCAACCGCCAGAGGGTTTCCAGCACGATCCGGTGCTCCTGCGCCTGAATACGCTGGTGCAGGGTTTCGGCGGTGTCGTTTTCTTTTACCGACACGGCGGCCTGGGCCAGGATGGGGCCGGCGTCCACGTCTGGAACCACGCCATGCACGGTGCATCCGGCGATTTTCACCCCCGCCGCCAGGGCCTGTTCCACGGCGTTCAACCCCCGAAAGCTGGGCAGCAGCGAGGGGTGAATGTTCAACACCGGCGCGCCCACGGATTCGAGAAATACCGGGTCCAGCACCCGCATGTAACCGGCCAGAAAAACCAGGTCCACTCCTTGCTCCCGCAGATACTGCGCCATGGCGGCGTCCCTGTCCCGCCGACTGGAGAAATCCTTCTGTCTGAAAATGTGGGTAGAAACACCATGGTTTTTGGCGTGTTCCAGGGCGGGCGCGCTGGGGGAGTCGCTTAGCACACAGGCCACCTCGCCCATGAGCTGGCCTTCGGCGATGGCGCTGAGAATTGCCGTCAGATTGCTGCCTTTGCCGCTCACCAGCACCCCCAGCCTGCGCCAGGGTTTGAGGGTGTCGAAAAAACTCACGGGGCCTGCCCCCGCAGCAATTTCACCCCTTTGCCCGCCACCACGCGGCCCATTTCAAAGGCCGTGATTTTTTTGCGCTTCAGGCGGTTGAGCAGGGTGGGCGCGTGTTTGGCGGGCAGCACGGCCACCAGCCCCACACCCATGTTGTAGGTGCGGAACATCTCAGACTGGGAGACATTGCCCAGTTTTTGCAGCAGGGGGTAAATGAGGGAAGGGGCCCAGGTGTGGGTGAAAATTTCGATGCCAGCACCCTTGGGCAAGATGCGTGAGAGGTTGCCCGGCAGGCCGCCGCCGGTGATGTGGCTGAGGCCCGTCACGCCCAACCCTTGCCACGCGGCGCGGGCGGGGTGATAGATGGCGGTGGGGGTGAGCAGCGCCTCGCCCCAAGTGCAGCCCAGGTCAACATTGTGCTGGCTCAGTTTCAGGCGATGTTTTTTGAGAATGGCGCGGGTGAGTGAAAAACCGTTGCTGTGGTGGCCGCTGGCGGCGAGGCCCACCAGCACCTGACCGGGGCGGATGCGCCGCCCGTCCACCAGTTCCTTTTGATGCACCTTGCCCACGGCAAAACCCGCCAGATCGTAATGCTCAGGTGAATACAACCCCGGCATCTCGGCCATTTCGCCCCCCACCAGGGCGCACCCGGCCTGTTTGCAACCCTCGGTCATGCCCTTGATGAGTTGTGCGACCAGCGTCGTGTCCAGCCGCCCGCCTGCAATGTAATCGAGAAAAAACAGCGGCTCGGCGTTCTGGGCGGTGAGGTCGTTCACGCACATGGCCACCAAGTCAATGCCCACCGTGTCGTGCATACCCATCTGCTGAGCGATCATCAGCTTGGTGCCCACGCCGTCGGTGGTGCTGAGCAGCAGTTCGCCGGGCTTGAGTTTTGGGTCGAACACGGCGCTGAAGCCCCCCAGGCCGCTTTTCACACCGGGCCTTTTGGTGCTGGCCACCATGGTCTTGATGGCCTGCACCGACCTGTCGCCACGTTCAATGTCCACACCGCTCTGGGCATAGGTCATGGGGGTGTCTTGGGGGGCCGGTTTTTTGCTCACGGCGGGATGTTATATGAAAGTGAGGTGAGGGTCCGAAGGGTTTTTACATCACCCAGGTCACCAGACCCGGTACAAAGGTGAGCACCAGCAGCCACACCAGCATGGCCAGCAAAAACGGGCCGCACCGCCGGGCCACTTCCATCAGGGGCAGGTCAAAAAACGTGCTGGCGGCGAACAGGTTGAGGGCAAAGGGCGGCGTGACAAAACCGGCCTCCAGATTCAGCAGAATCACCACGCCCAGATGCACCATGTTCAGGCCCAGGCTCTCGGCAGTGGGCAGCAGCAGGGGCACGAACAACAGCAGCGAGGCGTAGATGTCCATTAGCCCCCCCGCTACCAGAAACAGCACGTTCACCGCGATCAAAAAACTCCAGGGGTTTTTGAAATGTCGGGTGAGGAACTGGGTGACCTGTTCGGCGATCTGAAGCTCGGTGGTGAGCAGGTTGAGCGCGCCGCCCATGGCCACGATGAAAAGAATGGCGGCGGTCATGGAGGCGGCCCTTTGCAGGGATCGCCCCAGCAGGCTCAGGCCCCCTTTGGCCAACAGGGTGCGAAAAAGCAGGGTCTCCACCAGCAGCACATAAAACACACCCAGGGCCGAGGCGGCCTGCACCGTGGCCCAACCCATGGCCACCAACCCCAGCGTGCCCACCGGCAGCAACAGCACCGGGATGGTTTTCAGCAGCAGCCAGGGCAGGGGCGCTGGTTGGGTTTCCTGCAAAGCGCCCGGGGCCGGTTTCCCCCGGCCATAAATCATCCCCATGACCGAAAACAGCACCAGCAGCCCCACGGCGGCCACGGCGCAGCCCTGGAACATGTCCACCGGGTCTTGCCGGGCCACCACGCCATAAATGATGACCGGCACCGAGGGGGGCAGCAGCACCCCCAGGCTGCCCGCCACCGTCAGCAGGCCCACGGCGCGGCGGTCGTCCATGCCGCCTTTGAGCAGCGCCGGGCGCAACATGCCCCCCGCCGCCACCAGGGCGCTGGGGCTGGAGCCGGACAGGGCCGAGAAAAATCCGCAGGTGAGCACCGAGGCGGCCCCCACGCCCCCCCGCACGCTTCCCAGCAGGCGCACCACAAGGGGCGTGACA
>CAYJOG010000438.1:0-2984 GCA_964371695.1 uncultured bacterium | reverse complement strand
CCCCCCCCCCCCCCCCGCCCCCCCCGCCCCCCCCCCCCCCCCCCCCCCCCCCCCCCCCCTTTAGTGGCGCTGGTGGGCCGGTTAAAAGAAAAGGGTTTTGTGCTGCTGGACACCCAGATGGTGACACCGGTGCTGGTGCAGATGGGCGCGGTGGAAATACCCCGCGCCGAATACCTCCACCGCCTGCAACAGGCGCTGCTTGTGCAGGCGGTGTTTTGAGAGCGGCTTGAGGCTGTAGGTCTGGTGGTGTTTTTTCTTTTGGTGGGGCAGGCATCCTGCCTGCCTGAAACAAAAAAGAAAAATCACCTTATTCCCCTCTCCCCTTTATGGGGAGAGGGTGGCCGTAGGCCGGGTGAGGGGTTAAATAAAGAGCAAGAAACCAAATTTCTGTTTGGATTTTTTGCCTGTATCTGACCCCTCACCCTAACCCTCTCCCCATAAAGGGGAGAGGGAACGATGGAAGCTTTTTCTTTTTCCAGCTTCCATCTTCAACTTCCTCCCTCCTGCCGCTGAACTTCTTTTACAATCCTCCCATGGCTCGGCCCCTGCGTGTGTTGCTCACGCTGCCCCAACTGGACATGGGGGGCGTGGAAACCCACACCCTGGCCCTGGCCCAGGGGCTGAAACAGCGGGGCCACGAGGTGACCGTGCTCAGCGGTGGCGGGGCGCTCACGCCGCGCCTGGAGGCCCTGGGCGTGGAGCACATCACCCTGCCCGTTCACCGCAAAAACCTGTTCACCATGCTGGCGCTGGTGCCCGCCATACGCCGGTTGGTGCGCGAGCGGGGGTTTCAGGTGGTGCATGCCCACAGCCGCGTTCCCGCCTGGATTGGTTTTCTCGCCACCCGCGGCCTGCCCCGCGTGGCGTTTGTGGTGACGGCCCACGGCCATTACAACGCCCACCTGGGCAGCCGGGTGGTGCGCGAGGGCCAGCGGGTGATCGCCATCAGCCACAGCGTGCGCGACCACGTGGTGCGCAACCTGGGCGTGAGCGCTGGGCGCGTGGACGTGGTGTACAACGGTCTGGACCTGGCCCAGTTTGCCCACGCCGTGCCGGGGCCGTTGCGCGAGCAACTCACCGCCGAGGGGTTTTTGCCGCCGGGGGGTTTTCTGGTGGGCAACCTGGGCCGTTTGAGCAAACTCAAGGGGCTGGACACACTGCTGGAGGCCGCCGCCTGGCTCAAACAGCACCAGCCCGCCGCGCCCATCCGTTTTGTGCTCATCGGCGAAGGCCCGGAGCGCCGCCACCTGCTGCACCGCATGGCCGAGCTGGGGCTGGAAGACCGCGTGCGCCTGCTCGACGGCGTGGTGGACGCCCGCCCCGCCGTGAAGGCCATGGACCTGTTTGCCCTGCCCTCCATCAGCGAGGGCCTGGGGCTGGCGGCCCTGGAGGCCATGCTGATGGGTGTGCCCGTGGTGGCCTGCCGGGTGCCGGGGCTGATGGAGCTGGTGGATGAATCCGTGGGTTGTCTGGTGGAGCCGCGAGACGGTGTGGCTTTTGCGGGAGCGGTGCTGGCCCTGAGCCAGAACGCGCCCCGGCGCGAACACCTGGCCGCCCTGGCGGTGGAAAAAGCCACGCGCCTGTTTTCACTTGAAGCCATGGCGGCGGGCACCGAGGCGGTGTATCGCCGCGCGCTGGCAGAAGCCCGTCTCGCCCACGACAAACTGCACGTGCTGCAACTGATTCCCGAACTGAAAATGGGCGGCAACGAGCGGGGCGTGGTGGACCTCTCGCGCTGGCTGGTGCAACAGGGCCACGCCGTGACGGTGGTGAGCCACGGCGGGCGGCTGGTGGAGGAAATCGAACTGGCCGGGGCGCGCCACGTGGTGCTCAACGTTCACAGCAAATCACCGTGGATTGCCCTGAGGGCCGTATGGCCCCTGGTGCGGCTCATGCGCGAGCGGGCGGTGCATGTGGTGGACGCCCACAGCCGCGTGCCTGCCTGGGTGGCGTGGCTGGCCTGCAAGTTTGAACGTCGGGTGGCGTTTGTCACCACCGCCCACGGCGATTACCGCGCCCACGTGGGCAGCCGCGTGATGGCCTGGGGAGACAGGGTGATCGCCGTGAGCGGCATGATCGCGCAAAAGATGCGCCGCGAGTTCCGCGTGCCCGAACACCGCCTGCGTCAGGTACACCGCTGGGTGGATTTTGAACAGTTCGACCCCGCCATCACCCCCCCCGCCGGTTTGCGCGCCCAGTTGGGCAACCCGGCCCGGCTGGTGGGCATCTTGGGGCGCATCACCCACTGGAAAGGCCACGCCGTGTTGCTGGAGGCCGCCGCGCTTCTGCACCGCCAGGGGTTTGTGGTGGACGTGGCGGTGGTGGGCGAAGCCAGCCCCGGCAAAGAGAATCTGGCGGCGGCGCTGCGGGAACAGGCCCGGCGGCTGGGCCTTGAAAAACACGTGCACTTTGTGGGTTTCCGCGCCGACGTGCCCGCCGTGGTGCGCGAGCTGGATGTGGTGGCCCATTGCAGCACCGACCCGGAACCCTTTGGCCGCGTGCTGCTGGAGGCCATGGCCATGGGCACCCCCGTCATCGGCGCGAGCGGCGGCGCGGTGAACGACATCATTCAGGACAAACAGAACGGCCGCCTCACGCCCCCCGGTGACGCCCCGGCCCTGGCCGAGGCCATCCGCTGGTTTCTCGAAGACCCAGCCCGCGCCCGGCAGGTGGCGGATTTCGCCAGCGTGGACGTGCGGCGGCGTTTTGACCTGGGGGCGATGGCGGCCCAGACCCTGGCGGTGTATTACGAAGCCCTCAGCCCCCAGGCGCCGCCGCTTTCCCCCGCCGCCGCCACCGGCGAGCCGTTGTCCCCGGTTCTGCCCGCCCCCCAGGCCCAGGCCGTGCCGGGTTAATGGGCGCGGCTTGGTTTTTGGAATAGTGGCAGCATCAATATGCCGCCGGGCGCGCCCGTGGCTACTGGTTCATTTGGTTAAAAATGCGGAGTAGGTGCGGTGTCCCCACCGCACCAATACAGCAGCGAT
>CAYJOG010000437.1:0-2993 GCA_964371695.1 uncultured bacterium | reverse complement strand
ATTTTGGCCAGGATGCTTTCGGTGAGGGTGTTCACCTGGTTGCCATAATCGTTGATGTAAAACTCGCGGTCGGCCTGCCAGCCCAGGGTTTCATAACAACGGGCCAGGGTGTCGCCTACGCTGGCGAGGCGTCCGTTGCCCAGGGTGAGGGGGCCGGTGGGGTTGGCGCTCACAAACTCGATGTTCACGCGGGGGCCAGCGGGATTCACCGCAGGCCGTGTGGGCAGGGGGGTTGAGAAAATGCTGAACAACGCCTGGGGGGTGAGGCGGAAGTTGAGAAACCCCGGCCCGGCCACTTCCACACTGGCCACGTTTTCGTCTTGAAAGACCCCCTGAATGGCTTGGGCGATTTCGCGGGGATTCTTTTTGAGCGAAGAGGCCAGTTGCATGGCCACGTTGCTGGCGAGGTCACCGTGGGCGGGGTCTTTGCAAAGCTCCAGATGCAGTTCCTCCGGGGTGTGGCCCAGGGCCTTCTGGCAGGCGCTTGAAAGAGATGATTTCAGGAATTGGCTCATGTGGGGGACCGTCAGAAATGCAGATTCGCCAGCCGGTGTATGGGCTGCGGATGGCCAGATTAACGTCAAATCAGGGCGGGCGACAGCGCGGGCGGGTTAAAAACCCTGGGTGCTGTCCGTGCGGAGCGCCGGGGGGAAATCTTCCAGAGTGGGGTAGGCGGCGGCCACGTCGGTTTGAATGCCGCCCCGTGTGTGAAACCGCCCGGTGATGAGCATCCGCCGGGGGCGCAGGGTGCCCACCAGATCATCCAGAATCCGGTTGGTGACGTGCTCGTGAAAAATGCCCACGTCGCGGAAAGCGGTGAGATAAAGCTTGAAACTCTTCAGCTCCACGCACTTTTTGTCTGGCACATAACGGATGGTGAAGGTGGCGAAATCGGGCAGGCCTGTTTTGGGGCAGACACAGGTGAACTCCTGCACGTGAAAGATGATTTCGTAATCCCGGTCAGGATACTGGTTGGCCCAGGTGGCCAGACGGGGCAGCTTCAGATCCCGCACGTGGCCCTGAAGGCCCTCATAGGTTTTGGGGCGGCGGTTTTGTTCCATCATGCAGGAACATAATGCAAGGCTGCGTGGGCTGCAACGCCATTAAGATCCCCTGACAAAACTCCACGGAGGGAGTTTTGTCAGGGGTTTTAAAACGGATACAGGACAGGGGTGGGCTGTGGGGCGCTTTCTTTCAGCGTTTCTTCGTGTAGCCGAAGGGTTTCTGCCTGTTGTTCCTGGCTCATGCGATTGGCCACGCCCACCAGACCCATGCTCAGACCAAAGAGCAGGCCGGTGCCTTTATAAAGAAAGTAAGCTGTCTGGTTGACCACGAGAAACACAAAGAAAAAGCCAAAACAAGAGAAATAAGCCTGTCTCAGGATAAGTGTTTGGGCAGTGGCGATGCCGCGGGTGGTGTTGATCAGCAGGTTGATATAAATCAGGACAAAACACAGCAGGGCCGGGATGCCCCGCTCCGCGCCGATGTGAAGAAAAACGTTGTGAACCAGACCCACCCAGTTGGTAAGTTCAGCATCTCGGTGCTGGAGCGTGTAGTTGAGGAGATTTCCTGGTCCTGCCCCCAGCAGCGGCTCCCGCCCAATCACAATCAGTGCGGTGCGGTATTGAAAGTCTCGCGCCCCGATGTTTTCGGTGGAGGTGTCGGTGATGCTCATGAACCGTTCGATGACTTCCGGAGAAACAAGATCAGGAAGAAAGTAATAAGCCACCACGCTGACCAGAATCAAAGGAAAAAGCAGTTTCGGGCCTCGTTGAAAAGCGATGGCTGCCAACAGCGCCAGGCCCCCCACCATGCCCGCCCGTGAACTGGTCCAGACCACGGCCGTGGAAATCATGAAAGCGGCTCCCAGGAGCAGGATTCGCTGTAAAAGGCGGGGTTCATTCAGCAACCGGCCCAGGACAAACGCCATGCTCATCAGGAAGTAGGCGGCGGCGTTGTTGGGCTCTCCCAGGAAACCCTTGATCCGCCCTCCCACGGCGTAATGTTCCAGGATGCCGAAGGCCGCCGCCAAAATGCCCGAAATCATGACGGCCGTCATGGCTTTTGAAAGGGTTTTTTCATCCTTGACAAGGTTCATGCACAAAAGCGGCGCCCACAGAAAAATGCCCATGGTCTGGAATATTTCGTTGATGACGGTGCCGGAGGATCCCCAGGTGGAGACAAGGGAAAGAAATATGAAGAGGAAGGAAAGTGCGGCATTGGGGATGGTCTGAAACGGTTGTTTTCCCAGAAACACGTTCTGGACAAACCAGCCGAAAAACAGCACGCCAAACAACACTTCTCCGATAAAAATGAAGTTTGACCCCAGCCAGAGGCTGAGGGCGGTGAAGGGCAGCATCAACAACAACATATAAAGCGACGTGAGCTGTTTGAAAAAAACCAGGTAAAAAAACAAAACCCCACCCCCCAGGTAAACGGGGGTGGCCATGGTGGGGAGCATGGAATAAACGGTGAGTACAAACACCAGGCTGGAAAGAAAAAACAGCGGTGGGCTGGTGCGCGCCAAATTTTGCACTGGGGGATGGGGCGAGGCGGGCAAGAAGGTTGACGCAGGTGTGCTCATGGCGGCGTCATGTTTTGGGCAGCACCCGGGCCAGTTTCAGTAAATGTCCGTGTGCCTGGCCCGCTGTTTCCTTGAATGGCAGGGGGTGTCGTTCCACAAACCGCCCCAGCGCCAGTTTCAGGCGCTCGCGGCGGCTGAACTCCTGGGGAATCAGGCGGTTGATCACCAGCGGACAGGTCCCCAGGCTGCCCTGGTGCTTCAGCAGTTCCAGCACCAGCAGGTTATCGCCTTCGCCCAACGCTGCCATGCCGTCCAGCACCGTGGGGGCGGCGGCTTCGGCCATGAGTTGCGCCTTGCGTGAACTGTCGGCTTCCATCACCTGAAAGCCCATGGATTTCCAAAGGCCCGCCCGGTTTTCCCGCCGGTGTCTGTCGGGGTACAGCAACAGCACGGTGTTGTCTTCGCCGGG
>CAYJOG010000436.1:0-2995 GCA_964371695.1 uncultured bacterium | reverse complement strand
AGATGCCCCAATGGGCATCTGGAAAGAACCCCCGCAAACTCATGGATTTAGCAGGGTGCTGATAAACGCCCTGCTAACAAATACCTCATGGCCATTCGGCGCGAAGGCGATTTTGCACCTGCATGGGGTCTATCTTCTGAAACACCTCCACAGAGCCGGAAAGCCCCTGAAGCGCCGCACTGTTGTCTGCTGCCGGTGCAGCCTCGGCAGAGGCCAACACCACCACCAGTTCATGGGGGCCTGGCTGCACTTCATCCGGCAACCGAAGCCATGCAGTGTGCTCCTTAGAAACCTCCACATGCAGCTTCACGCTCATCATGATCTGTTTCATTGTCGGCAACCCAACCCCTGGCCGTCAAGGGAACCGCCCAAACAGGCTTTAAAACCCGTAGGGCTGGTTCATGCCCAGTTCTTCTTCGATGTCCTGATCGTCGATGTCGTTGAACTGGATGTCGTCGTCGGGCGGAGCGGGCTTTTTGCCACCGCCACCGCCGCCACCGGGGCCAGGACCACGGCTCTGACCGCCACCGCCTTCGCCACGGGGGGAGAGAAACTCCACATTCTCGGCGTGAATCTTCCAGGTCACCCGCTTGTTGCCTTCGCGGTCTTCCCAGCGTTCCTGCCGCATTTCGCCTTCCACACACACCTTGCGGCCCTTGGCCAGATAGTTGCCCACCAGTTCGCCCAGCTTGCCCCAGGCGTCCACGTCAAAAAAATCGGTCACTTCCTGGCCGTTTTGGTCTTTAAACCGGCGCGACACCGCCACACCAAACTTGGCCACCGCCGTGCCCTTGGCGGTATAACGCACCTCCGGGTCGCGGGTGAGGTTGCCGATGATGATGACGCGGTTCATGCTCCGGCCTTGGGGGCCTTGGGTTTGGGAGGGGTATACAGGGTGGCGACGTGGCGCAGGGTTTCCTGGTCCAGATTCAGCACACGGGTCAGTTCCTTCATGCCCGCCGTGGGCGCGGTGAAGTTCACCACACAAAAAACACCGTCGGCGTTTTTCTTCATGGCGTGGCCCAGACGGCGGCGATGGGGGTCCTGTCGGCGCAGCACAGAACCACCCAGGCGGCCAATCAGGCCGTCTACGCGCTCTACGTGGGCTTTCACGGCGTCAGCCGTCAAGCTTGGGTCCAGAATTTCGATCAGTTCATATTGTTGCACAGTCTTCCCCTGCCCTCGTTAAATTAGGCATGGGAGGTTAACACCGGCCCGGAGGTAAGGCAAACAGACTTGACCGGGAACGGAGCGTTCAGCCATTCTTGCCGCCTGAGCACCTCCCCCGGAGGGCCATCGGTGCTAAAATAGCTCCCCCTTTGGCGCGAATGCGCCCGGCTTTCACATGGTTTCCATTCACCCCCCCCATCTGGCGCGCCCCCGTTCCGCCTCTGTCATGGCCATCACCGTGGTGATGGCCGCCCTGGGCCTGTTCTTGTGCTTCAAGGCCATGCGGGGCATGTCCTCCATCGGCGCGGTGAGCCTGGAACTGAACCTGCACAAAAACTGCCAGGCCGAACTCACCACCCTTTATCGCCATGCCGTGGAGCGCGCCCCCGCCAAAGCCGTCAACGACGCCACCCGCCGCCTGGACCACTGCAAGGAATCCCTTTTGCAGAAACACGCCCCCGCTGGCCTTGAGGCGCAAAAAGACGAAACCAAGCGAAAACCCCTGAAACTTTTCCTGGACAACCTGTATCAGCTCAGTCAGACGGTGAGCGGCCAGCCCGCCACCCCCGGCGGCAAGCCCCCCGCCGCCAGCGAGCGAGACAAACAGGTGAACCTGCTGGGTTATTACATCAACTCGCAAGAGGGACTGGCCGAATTGGAGTTCCAGAGCCGCAAACACCTGAGCAAGATGGTGTGGGCTCCTTTTCAGTTGTTCACGGGCCTGATGATGCTGCTGGTGGCGGCTGGCCTGTGGGTGTACGCCGCTGTGCATCAGCACCTGCCCAAGGTCAAACGGCTGGCGCACTTTTTTTCGCTTACCGGCGGTGTGTGGCTGGCAGCCCTGGGCCTGCTGGCCCTCTCGGCGGTGTGGACCCTCGGCTCGGTGCAGCGCCCCAGCCTGGACCTGTATGGCAACGACTGGGAACTGGCCCGTTTGCTGGACGGCATCAAAAACGCGACGCTGGACTTTGAAGCCGCCGCTGGAGATTCCCTGGGCGCACCGGCGGGCAGCGACAAGGAAAAACGCTACGAACTGGCCCTGAACACCTTTGTCAAATCGGTGGACAAATTCAAATCAGCCCTGCCCGAAACCGAAGAAGACCAGGCCCTGCTGGGACAACTTGAAGAAGCCCATCACCAGTTCGCGGCTTTTCTCATTGGGGCCAAACAACTGGCCAGCCAGACCCCCCCCCGACTGAAAGAAGCCAACGAAAAACTTCAGGAAGCCCGCGAAAGCCCCTGGCGGGCCGACCTGCTGCAAATGCCCGGCAGGCTCTATACCAACCGCAACCGCGATTATCAGGAAGTCCGTGAAGCCATTCACCGCAAGAGCATGCTTTTTTCCATTTTTGCGTTCCTGATCGTGATTCTCAGCGGCGGGGCCACTTTTTTTGGCCGACGGCTGGTGTTGGAACGGGTGATCCACCCGCTGAAAGAGCTGGAAGGCGCGGCGGCGGAACTGCGCCTGGGCCACTTCGACCACCCCGTGGTGCATCCCTATGACGACGAACTCGGCCAGTTGGGCCGCACGCTGGAGGCGCTGCGGCAGGAACTGGGGGCGCGCCTCTCGCAGGGGGCTGACCCGGTGATGCACTCCCTTTCGTCATTTCTGGGTGAAGAAACCACCGCCGAACAGCGGGACACCCTGGTGCAGCAACTGGCCCTGGAACAGGTGGATGAAGGGGTGGTGCTCTTCAGCCCGGAGGGCATGGCCACCTACGCCAATCAGGCGGCCCTGCGTCTGCTGGGTTTCAACACGGTGCAGGAACTCTCACGGCTGGCCACGGATCTGTTTGACGAACCCACCGCCAGGGCGATTCTGGAC
>CAYJOG010000435.1:0-3000 GCA_964371695.1 uncultured bacterium | reverse complement strand
GGATTACGTTCACCTGGACCTCACCCACCTGCCCCGCGAAGTCATCGAAGAAAAACTCCCCGACATCACCAGCTTCAGCCGCATCTATCTGGGCGTGGACCCAGTGAAGGCCCCCATTCCCATTCAGCCCACGGCCCACTACGCCATGGGGGGGATTCCCACCGACATCCATGGCCGCGTGGTGATAGACAGCAAGAACACACCCATGCCGGGGTTTTTCGCCTGCGGCGAGGTGGCCTGCGTGTCGGTGCATGGGGCCAACCGCCTGGGCACCAACAGCCTGCTGGACTTGGTGGTGTTTGGTCGGCGCAGCGGCGAAGCCGCCGCCGAATACGCCGCCGGTGTGGAGTGGACCCACCTGCCCGACGACCCCCAGACGGACGCACGGGGCCTCATCGACCGCCTTTATTCCCCCGGCGGCGGCAAACAGGCCGGTGAAATCCGCGCCCGCCTGCAAGACAGCATGATGGACAAATGCGGCGTGTTCCGCACCGACGAAGGCCTGCGGGACTGCCTGGAAGACCTCAAGACCTTTCAGCAGGAATACGCCGACGTGCGGGTGAAAGACAACAGCAAGGTGTTCAACCTGGAGCTGATGGAAGCCATCGAGCTGGGTTATCTGCTGGACTTTTCCACCGCCGTGGTCAAAAGCGCGCTTGAGCGCACCGAAAGCCGGGGGGCGCATTACCGCGAAGATTTCAAGGACCGCAACGACGCCGACTGGCTCAAACACACGCTGGCGTGGCGCGAGGCGGAATCTTTTGGCAGCCCCGTCACCGACGACGTGAAGCTCGACTACAAGCCGGTTTCCATCACCCGGTTTCAGCCCAAGCCCCGGACATACTGAGAGGTCATCATGCTGGTCACCTTCAAAATCAAACGCTTCATGCCCGAAACCGACAAGGCTCCCCGCTGGCAGGAATACAAGGTGGAGATGGACCCCAAGGACCGGGTGCTGGACGGCCTGAACGCCATCAAGTGGGAGCAGGACGGCACACTGAGCTTTCGCCGCAGTTGCGCCCACGGCGTGTGCGGGTCCGACGCCATGTCCATCAACGGCAAAAACGGCTTGGCGTGCCAGATACTGGTGGAGAACCTGGGCGCAAGCACCATCACGGTGGAGCCGCTCAAGGGGTTCCCCGTGGTGCGCGACCTGATTGTGGACCAGGAGGGTTTCTGGGCCAAATACCGCGCCGTCAAACCCTTTCTGGTCAACAGCCAGCCGCCCCCCGCCACCGAGCGGTTGCAGAGCGAAGAAGACCGCGCCCTGATTGACGACGCGAGCAAATGCATTCTGTGTGGGGCCTGCACCAGCAGTTGCCCCAGCTTCTGGGCCAACGACGAATATCTGGGCCCGGCGGCGCTGCTGAAGGCCTTCCGCTTTGTATATGACAGCCGCGACGAAGGGGCCGACGCACGGCTGGAAGTGGTCAACGACCGCAACGGCGCGTGGCGCTGCCACACCATCTTCAACTGTGTCGAAGCCTGCCCCAAGGGCATTGACATCACCAAGGCCATCAGCCAGCTCAAACGCGCTGCGGCCTATCAGAAGATTTAAGCGCCACCGCCCATTCGCGCTAAACTCAGCGCACCATGACTCCCCTCAAAAGCACCCTCACCCTCCTGGGCCTTGCTGCGGCCATGGGCCTGTGCCATGGCGCACGGGCTGCCGAAATCATTGTCAAGCCGGGGCAGAAAATCCTTGACGCGGTGAACGCCGCCAAGCCCGGCGACGTGATTGTGGTGGAGCCGGGGGAATATCACGAATCCATCAGCGTGGACAAACCCTTCATCACCCTTCGGGGCGTGGTGAACGGCGACAAGCGCCCAATCCTGATGGGGGATGAAAAACTTTCCGACGGCGTGATTGCCAGCGGCGACTTCTTCCGCATCACCGGTTTCAGGGTAACGGGCTACAAGGGCAACGGCGTGACAGTGCAGGGGGCCAAGAACATTTACATCGGCGACCTGGACGTGGACAAGTCGGGCATCTACGGCATTTATCCCGTGAACTGCGACGGCGTGACAGTGGAGCACACCCGCACCCGGCGCATTGCCGACGCAGGGGTGTATGTGGGCCAGAGCCGCAACATCATCGTGCGCTGGAACGTGGTGACCGAAAGCGTGGCGGGCATCGAAATCGAGAACAGCGAAAACGCCCTGGTGGAATACAACATGACCTACAACAACACCGGCGGCATTCTGGCCTTTACGCTGCCTGGGCTGAAAGAAAAAACCGGCAACACCACGCGCATCCTGAACAACTTTATCGTGGACAACAATCACCCCAACTTTGCCGACCCCAAGGGCATCGTGGCCCGCGTGCCGGTGGGCACGGGCATATTGCTGGTGGCGCAGGACAGCAGCGTGGTGGCCGGGAACTACATCGCGGGCAACCAGAGTTTTGGTGTGGCCGTGGTGGGGCTGGACCTCGTGGACGACATCAAAAAAGACCCCCTCATCGACCCCAACAGCGACAACAACCGCATCGAAGAAAACTATTACCTCAACAACGGCACACAAACCCATGGCATGCTCAAGGCCATGTCCCCCAAGGGGGCTGACGTGGCAGTGGTGGGCGCGGGCAAGGGCAACTGCATCAACCCCGTGCCCGGCATGACCCGCATGTTGGGGGCCAAAAGCCTGCCCCCCTGCCAGGGAGACCGGGACACCTTTGTGAAACAGTCGCTGGAGGCGGCGTTTCAGGGTTATGCCGAGCGCACGGCCCAGCGGCTTTCCATGAACGCCCACGGCGCAGCCCCCACGGGCCTGGGTTTTGACCCGGCACACCCCCCGGCGGGCACCCACGTGGTGGTCATCGAAAACATGACCTACAAACCCATGCAACTGAAAGTGAAAAAGGGCGAGCGAGTGGTGTGGATCAACAAAGACGGCGCGGCCCACACCGTCACCAGCAGCAAGGGCGGCACCGACCTGGACCCCACCGGCCCCCTGCAAAGCCCCATCATGGACAAAGGCCACGTGTTTGAGCACACCTTC
>CAYJOG010000434.1:0-3000 GCA_964371695.1 uncultured bacterium | reverse complement strand
GCTACAATCACGGCAATGGCGAAAAAACCCGCCCATACGCCTGAAAAATCGCCCCGGCAAACCCTAAACCCCCACGCCCTGCCAGAGCGCCCCGGCGTGTATCTGTTCAAGGACGCCCAGCACAAGGTGCTTTATGTGGGCAAGGCCATCAACCTGCGCCGCCGGGTGAGCCAATATTTCCAGGCCAGCCAGGACAACGAAAAGGTGCTGTTTTTCCGCAGCCGCATCACCCACATCGAGACCATCGTCACCGGCAGTGAACTGGAAGCCCTGGTGCTGGAAGACTCCCTCATCAAACAGGAAAAGCCCCCGTTCAACGTGGCTCTGAAAGACGACAAGACCTACCCCTTTGTCGTGGTCACCGCAGAGCGGTTCCCCCGCATTTTCCTCACCCGCACCACCGGCGTGAAGGGCTGCCGTTATTACGGCCCTTTCACCGATGTCACCACCATCCGCCACCTCATGGCCCAGTTGCACCGGGTGTTTCGCCTGCGCACCTGCGCGGGCGACGTGCAGGCCGACTATGCCCGCCCCTGCCTGGAATATCAGATTGGCCGCTGCACCGGCCCCTGCATCGGCGCGGTTTCTGACGCCCGTTACCGCGAAGACGCGGCCCGTTTCGAGGCCGCCCTCAAGGGGCGCACCACCGAGGTTTCGGAACAACTCACCGGGCGCATGAAAGAAGCCTCTGACGCACTGCGGTTTGAAGAAGCCCAGGAGTTCAAGCAGGCGCTCCTCACCATCAACCACCTGGCGGACAGGCAGAAAGTGGTGAGCGCCGAGCCGGTGAACCGCGACATCGTGGCCACCCTGGCCGAGGACGATTCCCTGCACCTGCAACTCTGGAAAATCCGCGCCGGACGCCTCACCGAACAGCACCACGGCGAGGTCAAGCTGCACCGGCAGTCTGAAGAAGAAGCCCTGGAACATTTTCTGCTGCGTTATTACCCCCGCACGCTGGACCTGCCCCGCGAACTGGTGCTGCCCTTTGCCCTGACCAACGGCCCGCTGCTGGGAAAATGGTTCCGCGAAACCCTGGGCAAGGCGGTGAACCTGCACGTGCCCCAGCGGGGCGACAAACTGGCCCAGATGGAACTGGTGCGCGAAAACCTGAAGGAACGCCTGCGCCAGGAAATGGGACTGAAAAGCCTGCGGGACCTGGGACTGAAACTGCTCATGGACCTGCTGGAACTGCCCGCCCCACCCCGTGTGATGGAGGCCTACGACATCAGCACCCTGCAGGGGGCCTTCACGGTGGGAGCGCGCTCGTGCTTCAAAGACGGCAGGCCCTTCAAAAAGGGTTATCGCAAATATCTGCTGCGCACCGTGCATGGGCAGGACGATTACAAAAGCCTGCAAGAGGTGCTCACCCGGCGCATCTACCCCAGCGGCGACACGCCCCCGGAGCCGCCGCCGGACATCATGCTGATTGACGGCGGGCCGGGGCAACTGAGCCACGCCGCCGAGGTGGTGAACACGAGCGGCTTCAGCACCTGCCTCATCAGTCTGGCGAAGCGTGAGGAACTGGTGTATGTGTGGGGGCGCAAAGAACCCCTGCGGCTGCGGGCTGGTCACGAAGGCCTGGCCCTGCTGGTGAAAATGCGCGACGAGGTACACCGCTTTGCAGTGAACTATCACCGCCTGCTGCGCAAAAAAGCCCTCATGGAAAATCTGGCGGTGGCCGGCCTGAAAGAAGCCGCCCACAAAAAACCCGGCAGCCTGCACCACAACGCGCCCCTGAAACTGGCGAAGGAATGGGCCAGTGTGGCCAGCGCCGAAGACGAAACCGGAACCCCCGCCACAGAAGGCGAACAGGCGGGGTGAGCTTTTCGCCTGACGTCATTCCCGCGAAAGCGGGAATCAGTAGCACAGGCATCCTGCCTGTGAAAAAAAAACCACCCTATTCCCCTCTCCCCTTTATGGGGAGAGGGTGATGCGAAGCATCGGGTGAGGGGTTAAGCAAAAAAACAAAAAACCAAATTTCTATCTGGATTTTTTATTCATATTGGACCCCTCACCCCAACCCTCTCCCCAGTGGGGGAGAGGAGGATTTTCTTCCTGCGCCCGCTCTACACCACATACTTCTTTTTGGTGAACATCATGCGCCAGCCCAAAAAGATGTAGTTCACAAAGCGCCCCACAAAATCCTTGCTGAACATGCCCGCCAGGGAGTGATCGCGAAAAATCTTCACCTCGTAGCAATAGAGCTTCCAGAATCCGAACAGCATCACATAAAAGAACTGCACCGGTTTGGAGCGCGTGCCGATCATGCGCCGCGACAGGGGAATGAGGCGCGGGTGGCTCGCCAGCAGGCTGAAGAGTTTGTGCAGGTTCTGGTATTGGTGTTTGTCGGGCAGGGACACGGGGGTGTCGCGGAAGTAGCTGGGTTCGTATTGCTGGGGCTCAGGCATTTCAAATCCCATGCTGGCCAGTTCGTCGCGGATGGGTGTCATGGGATAGGGGTTGAGCAGGCTCACCCAGGCGTAGTCCACCTTGCAGTCGGCGTTGAGCTGCACGGTTTCAAAATCGTCTTCGATGCTGCCGCCGGGGGTGCCGATGATGTTGGTGGTCACCAGCTTGATGCCCGCGCCCTTGATGAGCCGCGCCGCTTCCACAATCTGGTCTTTGCGCACCTTTTTTTTCAGCATCTGCTGGCGCACGCGGTCGTTGCCCGCCTCTATGCCCATGCACACCGAATAACACCCGCTTTTTTTCAGCAGATGCACCGTGCGCTCGTTAATCATCAGCGCTTTCACGTTGCCGAAATAGGGCAGCCCCACCTCGCGGGGATACCGCTCGGCGAACTCCTCCAGAAAATCCCGCCGCATGATGAAAATGTCGTCGGCAAACTTGACGTAACCCAACGGCCAGCGGCGGCGCACTTCATTGATCTCGTCAATCACGTGCCCCACGCTGCGGCCCCTTATCACCCTGCCATTGCCTTTGTACATGTCGTTGAACGCGTCGTTGAAGCAATAACTGCACTTGTAGGGGCAACCC
>CAYJOG010000433.1:0-3005 GCA_964371695.1 uncultured bacterium | reverse complement strand
GGGTTATGTGGCGGGGCGGTGGGTGGCGGCCCATTACATCGAGGCTCCCTGGGGCGTGGTGGGGGGCGTGATGGTGGGTTTCATGGGGGCCATCAAGGCCATGCTCGACACGCTGAACAAGGGTTGACGGTGGCAGGGAACGGGCGGTTCAGTCCATGGCCGAGGCAGGAGTAGGCGCGGTGTCCGCACCGCGCAACAACCTCTCCAAAATCAAAAAGTTTTTGCCTTTTACGGCGGTGGGAGTTCGAGCGGAGGCTCTCTGGGCGCCCATTGGGGCACCCAGCCGCGAGAAGGCGATAGCCCGCCGCTACTCCGAAAAAAGTTAGCAGCCATGGGCCTTTCTCCCTGTCAAGAAAAGTGGGTTATCTGATCCTCCTCTTATAAGGAGGCTTTTTTTGAATGTTATCCAGACGATTTAGTTGACAGACCTTGTGAAGGAAGGTACAAAGCGCGCCGGAATGCAGGACAATTCACTCCAATTGCCCCCCTCGCCTGTGGCCCCCATGCCGCAGACGGTTTCCGTTCCTCCCCAAGACACACTTCCCATCGAGGGTCTGGTGTCCCGCACCGTGACCCTGGCGGCGGCCAGTGGTCTGGTGCTGGTGGCGCTGTTTGTGCGCATCAGTCCCGACGCCGCCCTGGGGGCGCTGGCGGGTCTGGTGCTGAACCTGGTGGGTCTTTTCACCCTGGGCAAACTGGTGCCCATGGTGCTCCGGCCAGCAGACGCCGAAGCGGTGGACCGCAGGGCGGCTGTCAAATATGCCCTGGGGCACCTGTTGAGTCTCACGGCCATTTTTCCGCTTTTGTTTGTGGTGAACGCCAAAGGTTTTCTGGCGGGTTATTCCTATCCGCTGGTGATTCTGGTGCTGAAGGCCGCAGGCCGTTTTCTGTTTGACGGCAAAACCGTATCAGCCCCGGTGGCGACCAAAACAGAGGCCCCCGCCCCCGCTGGCCCGGCCAAACGGGTGATGGGCGCGCTGGTGATGCTGATGCTGCCCCTGGGTCTGATGGCGGGTGTGAAGGCACGGGAACTGCGAAGTGGGGCGGGCGTCCCCGCCCGCCATTCAAACCTGGGCCTGATGGCCGTGGTCACCCACGAAGCCAACGCCTAAGCCGAAGGCGCTGAACACGCCGGGGCAGAAGAAGGCGCACCCGCCGAAGGAAAACACGCAGCGGGTGGCCACAAGGGTGCAGGCCACGATGGCCCCCCCCATGTGCCCACGATGTTCGACTGGATCAATTCCGCCACCGGTTTCAAGCAGGCGGCGTGGTATACGGACCTGAGTACGCTGATGGAATTCCAGAAAGACGGCAAGGAAGTCCTCTCGCTGGAATATCTCTTCTGGTATTTCTTCACCATTGGCCTGCTGCTGCTGGTGGCGGTGGCCAAGCTGGCCCGCCCGGCGCGCATCCCCACGGGGTTTCAGGCGCTCATGGAGACGTTTCTGGGTTTCATTACCGACATGGTGGAGGGCGTGATTCCCGGCGGAAAAAAATACATCCCCTTCATCGCCACGTTGTTCCTGTTCATCCTCACCATGAACTATCTGGGTCTGGTGCCCGGTTATAACGGCCCCACCGCAGTGCTCAACACCACGGCGGCGCTGGCGATTTGTGTGTTCTGTTACGCGCAATACGAAGGCATCCGGGGCAACGGCGTCGGCGCTTATCTGAAGCATTTTTTGGGTGAGCCACTGTGGATGGCCCCTTTGATGGCGCCGCTGCATGTGGTGGGCGAGTTCATCAAGCCCCTGTCGCTGTCGCTGCGACTTTTCGGCAACCTCACCGGCGAGCACATTCTGGCGGCGGGCTTCATCACGCTCATCGCGGGCATCAGCATTGGTGTGGACTGGTTTCCCCTGCCGCTGCCGGTGCATGCCGTGTTGCTGCCCCTGGCGCTTTTGGTGGGTTTCATCCAGGCCATGGTATTTTCACTGCTCAGCACCATCTACATCTTTTTGCTGCTGCCCCACGACGACCACGGCCACGGCGAACATCACTAACCTCTCTGAACATTCGGAAAAAACAAACCAAAAGGAGTTTCATCATGGAAGGTAATCTTCTCGGACTGGGTCTTCCCCTCGGCGTGGGTTTCGCCGCCATCGGTTCCGGCATTGGCATCGGCAACGCCGTGGGCAAAGCCATGGAGGCCATTGGCCGCCAGCCAGAAGCCGCTGGCAAAATCCAGACCGGTATGATCATCGGCGCGGCGTTCATCGAAGCCCTCACGATTTACGCGCTGCTGGTTGTGTTCATCCTCAGCGGCAAAGTCGCCTGAGACTCTCTTAAACCACCCCGGCGGGGGGAGACGGGCGACCACGTCCGGCGTCCCCACACGCCACGGAGGAGCAGATGGACGGTTTATCCATCAAGGCAATTATTCTTCAGATCATCGGGTTCCTGATATTGCTTTGGGGCCTGCGCAAGTTTGCGTGGGGACCCCTCACCGACATGATGGACCAACGCACAAAAGACGTGCAGGATGTCTATGACAAGGCCAACGAGGCGCTCAAGGCCGCCGAGGTGGCGCGGGTGCAATACGAAGAGCACTTGGGCCGCATCGAGCAGGAGGCCCACGACCGCCTCGCCGCCGAAGTCAAACGGGGTCAGGAAATCGCCGACAAGTTGATTCTGGACGCCCGCGAAGAATCGGCCCGCGAGCAGGAAGAAGCCCGCAACGCCATTGCAGAAGAAGTGCGCCGGGCCAAGCTGGACCTGCGGGACTTCATTGCCGAAACCACCGTGGAGGTGGCCGGGCGGGTGCTGCAGCAGCACCTGAGCAAAGACGAACACCTGAAAGTGGTGGAGTCGTACATTGACCAACTGCTGGAGAAAACAAATTAATGTTCAGAGCCGCCCGACAATCTGCCGTTACATCTGTGGCCAAGGGCCATGGATGGCCCGTTCCGCCGCCGGGCGAGGCGGGGCATTGCCAGAGCACATTGGTGCTCTGGCCCGCCGAGCGGGCATCCATGGATGGATGCCCTGGGACCAGCCGCCATGGA
>CAYJOG010000432.1:0-3013 GCA_964371695.1 uncultured bacterium | reverse complement strand
GGGGCCCCCCCCCCCCCCGCCCCCCCACTTTGGGGGGGGGGGGGGTCAGTCGAACCCCCACGGGCTTGCGCCCTGCGGATTTTAAGTCCGCTGCGTCTACCATTCCGCCACCCCGGCTTAGGGGCATCAGTTTATCAGGCCAGCCTTGGCCTATAATGCCGCCCTTGCAGGAGGAACCATGTCCGACGTGCTCAACGATTTCAAACACCGCAGCCAGAAGGCGCTGGAAAAACTGGAACAGAATCTGACGGGCATCCGCACCGGCCGCGCCAACGTGAGCCTGCTGGACCGCGTGCAGGTCGAGGCCTATGGCTCCACCATGCACATCCGTGACGTGGCCACCATCAGCATCGGCGGCCCCCGCCAACTGGTGCTGGAACCCTTTGACCGGGCCAATGTACACGCCATCGAAAAAGGCATCATGACCAGTGACCTGAATCTGACGCCCCAGAGCGACGGCAAGTGTATTCGCATCAACCTGCCGCCCCTCACCGAAGACCGCCGCAAGGAACTGGTGAAAGTGGTGAAGAAAGAGGGCGAAGAAGCCAAGATCGCCATCCGCAACATCCGCCGCGACGCCAACGACACTCTCAAACGCCAGCAAAAAGACGGCGAAATCGCCGAAGACCAGCTCAACCGGCAAACCAAGGAGATCCAGAACCTCACCGACAAGGCCATCGCCGACGTAGACCGCCATCTGGCCGAGAAGGAAAAGGACATTCTGGAGAAATAAACGCACCAGAACAATCGTCCTCATGGCGTTGGTTTTGTCCTACCTCAAAACTCCCGCTTGACTGGCTTAAGGATGTGGTTAACCTTGCGACCTGTACTTCCGGACACCGATGCCCTCAATTGAAATCTGTGATGCCGTATAAACGGAGCCTGAACCCGTGAAAAAACCCTATTGGATTCTCATCTGCACTGCTGCCAGCCTGACTGCGGCCCTTGGTGTGGCTGGCCTGTTGCGCGTGAGCGCCGATCAGGCCACGTCTGGCCCCCGGCAGCAGCAGTCCCTCTCTGGCCTTTCGCTTGAAGAAAAAGAAGCCCTGGCCGTGGGCAAACGGGCCTATATGACCTATTGCAGCGGCTGCCATGGCGAAAAAGGCGACGGCAAAGGCCCCGCCGCTGCCGTGATGCAGCCCAAACCCCGCGACTTCACCAGCGGCGCGTTCAAATTCACCAGCGTGGATACCGGCGAACTGCCCACCGACCACGACCTGTTTGAAACCATCACCCGTGGCCTGCGGGGCAGCGCCATGCCCAGTTGGCGGCTGTTGCCCGAAGAAACCCGTTTCGCCCTGGTGGAATACATCAAAACCCTTTCCACCGCCTTTGAGGAACCCCAGGGCAAACCCCTGGCGATCCCCAATGATCCTTTCTCGGACGCCGACGAAGAAACCCTCGCCGCCATTCTGGCCCGTGGCGAATACCTCTATCACGTCAAGACCCAGTGCTGGTCGTGCCACGTTTCTTATGTGGATCAGGCCCGGCTGGACACCATCAACGACACCGGCAAGAACATTCCCATGCGTGAAAACGCAGAGACGGCCGTGTGGAAAGAAGACGACTGGGGCGGTCAGACACTGCCGCCGGACTTCACCAAGGATCACCTGCGCTCCGTCTACAACATGACTGATCTGGCCAAGCGCATCAGCCTGGGGGTGCAGGGCACCGCCATGGCAGGCTGGAAAGACCAGCTCAACACCCCCGAAGACCTGTGGGCGGTGGTTTATTACGTGGACACCAAAATACAGCAGCGCCAGCAGCAGATTCTGGCCAAACGCGGCGTGCCGCATCCGAGCATCCATATGGAAGGGAGGCACTGAGCATGGCCCACGCCGCCCCGCACGAACCCGGCCCCGTCATCGCGGACCTGGTAGACGAACGACTGGTGCGCGCACACTTCAGCGCCGCAGTGTTCTGGTTTGTCGTCGCCCTCACCGGGGGCATTCTGTTCAGCTTTCAGTTTTTGCGGCACTACCCCTTTGTGGGCATTGAACTGCTCAGCCCTGGCCGCGTGCGCATGGTACACACCAACATGGTGGCCTATGGCTTCATCGCCAACGCTTTTGTAGGGGGCGTGATTTACGCCATTCCCCGCCTCACGGGCCAAAAGTTGCTCAACCGGAGCTTGGGCTGGTTTATCTATTGGCTCTGGCAGTTGGCCGTGGCGCTCACGGTGTTTGGCATTCTCACGGGCCACGCCCAGGCCGTGGAATGGTCTGAAAACCCCACCTGGGTAGACCCCATCATCGCCGTGGCCTGGGTGCTGATGGCCATCAACATCTACCCCGCCATCATCCGCGCCAAAGAAAAATCCATGTACGTCTCGCTGTGGTATTTCACCGCCGGCCTGCTGTGGCTGGGGCTGGTGCATCTCATGGGCAGCAACATTCCGCAATACTTCGTGCCCGGCGTGTCGGGCGCGGCGGTGGGCGGCCTGTTCATCCACGACCTCGTGGGCCTGTTCGTCACCCCTTTTGGCTGGGGGCTGATGTATTACTTCGTGCCGCTGATTCTCAAAAAACCCATTTACAGCCACACGCTGTCACTCATCGGCTTCTGGGGTCTGGCGTTCTTTTATCCGCTCAACGGCATTCACCACTTCATGTTCAGCCCCATTCCCATGTACGTGCAATATGGCGCGGTGGTGAGCACCGTGGCGGTGGAGGTGGTGGTGACCAGCGTGGTCATCAACTTCTTCATGACCCTACGGGGCAGCGGCCACTATGTGCTCTACAACCTGCCCATCCGCTGGTTCTTTCTGGGCATGATCTACTACTTCACCACCTGTTTGCAGTGCGCCTATCAGGTCACCCTGAGTGCGCAGAAGATCATCCACTTCACCGACTGGGTGGTGGGCCACAGCCACCTCGTGATGTTTGGTGTGTTCGGCCTGTGGATCAAGGGTTTCATCACCCACCTCTGGCCCCGCCTCACGCGCCGCAGTTGGTACAGCGTACGCTGGCTGGACTGGCACTTCTGGCTGGTGGCGTTGGGCATGGGCATCATG
>CAYJOG010000431.1:0-3033 GCA_964371695.1 uncultured bacterium | reverse complement strand
ATATTAATTTTTTTTTTTTTTTTTTTTTTGGGGGGGGGGCGCCCCCCCCCCCCCCCCCCCACTGCGCCGCACCATCTTCTTCCATGTAGGGCATTTGGTTCAGGGAAAAAACAAATGCTCGCGCAAAATCATATCGCTATTAGAAAAAGAAAGAGCATGACTGTAGGTTTATGTGTACTATAGTCATATTCAAAGGAGGATGATATGGATTATCTTGAACAAAGTGTGTGGGAGTCTGTAAGGGAATATAAAGATGTTATTGAGACCTATGTTTTTGTCACCGAACTAAAAATTGTTGTCGACACCGACGATGGGTGCATTCTTGTGCGAATACGGTTCTATTTGAACCCTTTTCAATCTCGGTATTACTTTTCTCAAAGCCATCATATAAAAACTCCTCATCAGATGGCTGCTTATATAACCTCAAAAGATTGGGATGACACGCTGAAAGGCGCTGTCAGCCGGGCCGTGAGCACATTGTTGAGAGATTTCGAATCTGCCGTCGCAACAGGACACAAATCAAGTACTGAATGGTTTATCCCATACCCTTCTTGGGAAAAATAACTTTCCAAACTTTCCCTTCTTTCACTCCTTTTTCCACGGCCTGCTGTTCTCATAACGGGCCTGAGCTGCTTGGCCAGTCACCAGCGGCGTCGAGACAAACCGCATGTCCTGCCACACCACCACCAGCGGCCCCGCCGGTTGGATGCCCCCCCTGGGAACCGGGCCGCCAAAGGGCAGTTTCAGTGTGGCGCGGCCCAATTTGTCTGGCTTGGCGCGGGTCTCAAAAAACACCGTCTGAGGCTTGGGGCCGTTTTTGAGGGTGAGGGGCAAACGCCCCAGCACCAGCAGTCCCGGCGGGCCGCTCACCTGCACCACCGCCGGTTTGGCAACCCGCCGGAACAACGCCGCACCGGCCACCTCCCGTCTGCCCCGGCCAAAGTTCACCGACTCCATCACGCCGCTCACCATCAGCGGGGCCAGTTGCGACACCGACGGCGTCTTCACGTCCAATATCGTGATGTCGCTGCCCAGCGACGTGACGAGATGCCACGGACACAGGTCATACACCGTGGCGGCCCCCAGGTGACGAAACCGCCAGTCCTGATATTGCCGGTCAAAAAACACGGGGAACTCCCGGCTCACCTTTGTCACCAGACCAGACTGCTGCATCAGGCGCGGCAGGCGCGGCAACAGCCCCGCCGTGCCCAGAAAATAATCCGCAACGTGGGTGTCCATTTCGCGGGCGAAAAAATCACAGTCCTTGGTGGCGAATACACCCAGGTGGCGGCTGGCTTCGGGGCCGGGAACGGGGGTGAGTTGGCTCAGGGCCAGCACCACGTCATCCAGTGCCGGGTCAACCAGCACGTTGCCTGTCAGCCCCGCCCGACGCGCCTGGGCCAACACCTGCCCCGTGGCAGCCAGCTCTGGCGAGAGGGGCGGGCCACGGCGGGCCAGCAGGCAGGGCAGCAGACTCACCAGACCCAGCACCACGGGCAGCCACTTGGCCCCGGGGCCGGGCACACTGGCCAACTGGCCCTGCAGGCGCACCAGCCAGCCCGTGAGGCCCAGGGCGAAAAACGGCGCGGCCAGCGGCAAAAAACGCGCCTGCCACGCCGCCAGCGCACTCACCCCCACCCCCATCAACACGGCGGGCAGGCGGCCCTGGCCCGGCACACCCAGCCACAACAGCAGGGGCGTTAAGACAAACAGCGGCCCCAGCAACCCCATGGGCAGCAACAGGTGGCTGAAAGATTTGTCCACCCCCGGCAGCAGCGGCGTGGAGAGGCCCGCCCCCTCGGCGTGAGAAAACCCCAGCAGGCCTGGCGACAACAACCAACCCCCCAGCAACACACACACCAGCGCGGCGGCCACACCAGCGCCCCGGCCCACCAGCCGCGCCTGCGCCATCAGCCCCAGCAGCAAACCGGACCCCAGCAGCAGCGGCGCGGGAGACGACCCCAGGCCCGCGTCAAACCGTGCGACGGGAAACACCACCAGCATCAGCGGCGCGAGCCACCATAAGGATTGTCTCAAAATCCCGTCCTGGGATTTTTCGACCGAGTGGTTGTCGGGGGAACCCCGCCAACCACCGCGAAAAGTTTCGGTCTCTCGACCTTCACTTTTCGGGGCAGGCCCTCCCTGGCCTGCGTCAGATTGTCTCAAAATCCCGTCCTGGGATTTTTCGACCGAGTGGTTGGCGGGGTTCCCCCGCCAACCACCGCGAAAAGTTTCGGTCTCTCGACCTTCACTTTTCGGGGCAGGCCCTCCCTGGCCTGCGTCAGATTGTCTCAAAATCCCGTCCTGGGATTTTTCGACCGAGTGGTTGGCGGGGGGGTCTTTTTGCCACCATGCCCACGACAGGCGCAGGCAGGCGCCGAGCACCAGCAGGCCCGCGCCAAAACCCAACAGGCCCACGGCCCAGGCGGCCAGATGGGGCGCGGCGGCAAACCAGCCCCCCACCGGCCCCCGGCGCAGCAGGGCCAGGGCGGCCCAGGCTCCGGCATCCAGCGGCAGAGGGCCTCCCAGCATCCAGTCTGGCGCAGGAGACCAGCGCCACAGGCGCACCGCCGCCGCCAGCAACAGAAATATGGCCAGGGGCCGCCGCCAGGGCTGCTGCATGGGAGCAGTTTAACGGCAACTTTCCAGTCATCAGGGCGGATCATCCGCCGTCATTCCCGCGAAGGGGGGAAGCCATTGCTGTCAGGTTTATTTGTAGCCCAGGCGTCCCGCCGGGAGCAATAAAACGCCGAAGGCGTCACCAAACAGGTTTTTTTCAGTGAAATACCATCAGTGAAATACGAAGTCGGAATGGTGCGCGCCTGCGGCGCGTTTTACCCTCCCGGCGGGACGCCGGGGCTACTGCAAAAAACCCTTGATACCAATGAACATTCAAAATAGCAGGAATGTTCATTGGTTTTATTGGCCTTGCCATTCGTCGTGAATGGCTACGGCCCGGCGCGGCGCAGGCAAAGCCAGCTTGCGCCGCGAACACCTCCGGCCCACAGGATTGTTTCAAAAGTTCCTCCTGAA
>CAYJOG010000430.1:0-3036 GCA_964371695.1 uncultured bacterium | reverse complement strand
CACGCGGGGTTTCCAGCCGGGGGCCTCTTCCGGGCTGGATGACACAGGTTTGTTCAACCCGCGATCGCCCGGCGGGGCCAGGGGGGGGCGCGGTGTTTTTGGGGCCAAACGACCCGCCCTGAAAGAGGGCTGTTGGGCTGCCGGGGCGTAATTTGCCCACAAAGCAGCGCCATCCACATGAGGGCTGTAAAGAATCACTTAATAGATATTCTCCAACGCCGGATTCTATTGGAGTTTGTAAAGTGCGGCAAGAATGCGCCATGGGGCGCTGGACAGAAAAACCTCGGCTGGGGGGTTGAAAAACCCCCAGCAAAATGGATTGAGAAAGGCCAGGAGGGGCTTTCTCATCACACTGCCAGTTGTTAAGCTACGCGGCATGTCCACCACTGTTCACGAAGAAATCCACAAAGCGGCCAACCTGATCGAGGGGTTTTTCACCGTGGCCCGGCTTTATCCCGACCGTATCGCCCAAAAGTTCAAGGGCCAGGACGACAAATGGCACACCCGCACTTATCAGGAGCTGGCCCAGCGGGTGGATGTGCTGTCGCAGGCGTTCCTGAACCTTGGCCTGCGGCCCCTGGAAGGGGTGGGCGTGCTGGCCGAGAACAGCCCCCTGTGGAACGAGGTGGACCTGGCGGCGCTCTCGGTGCTGGCCCCCACGGTGGGGTTTTACGCCAACGACACGCCCGATGACGTGGCTTATAAGCTGATGGATGCCCAGGTGCGGGTGCTGTTTGTGGATTCGGTGATGCAGTTGGAGAAAGTGGAGGCCGTGCCGGTGGCCCAGGCCCCCTGCCTCGAAAAAGTGGTGGGCATGGACGACGCCCTGACCAGCAAGGACCCCCGTTTTGTCACCTACCACGACTTTGCCAAAGCCGAAGTGACCCCCGCCGTGGCGGCCCGCCGCGCCCAGGTGGGCCCCCACACGGTCATGCGGCTTGTTTACACCAGTGGAACAACCGGCCGCCCCAAGGGGGTGGTGCTCACCCACAACAACGTGCGCTCGAACATCGAAAGCGCCAGCCACGCCATCACCATTGACACCGAGCACGGCGTCACGGCCAGTTATCTGCCCAGCGCCCACTCGTTTCAGATGTTTCTGGACCACACCACGCTGCTCACGGGGGGGTGCCTGGGCTACCTCGCCCGCAAAACCCTGGCCCAGGACCTGCCGCAGATACGCCCCACGCTTTTTCCCGGTGTGCCCAAGGCCTACAAAATGATTTTCATGGGCATCGCCGCCAAGGTGAAGGAAATGAGCGGCGGGGCCATGGACCTGATGAGCGACAGTTTTGACGGGGCCAAGATGGGGGCGATGATCCGCGCTGCGGCGGGTCTGGACAAAGTAACCTTTTTTGTGTGCGGGGCCGCCAAGCTGGACGTGACCCTGGCCCAGGCGCTGGAGAGCAAGGTGGGCATTCGCCTGATGGAGGGCTATGGCCTGAGCGAAACCAGCCCGGTGATCGCCGTGAACTGCCCGGGGGAATACAAGCTGGGCGCCGTGGGCAAGGTGATCGAAGGCATGAACGTGAAAATCGTGGACGAAGAAGATCCGGGCAAAATTCTGCCCACGGGTGAAATCGGCGAACTGGTGGTGCAAGGGCCCAATGTGTTTCACGGTTATCTGAACAAACCCGAATCCACCGCCGACGTGCTGCGCCACGGCTGGTTTTACACCGGCGACCGCGCCAGCCTGGACGGGGAGGGTTACCTCACGGTCTATGGTCGCAAGGGCAACCGGGTGAAATTCGCCAACGGCGAGTTTTATGACGTGGAGGAAATCGGCGACAAGTTTTTGCGCCACTGCAAACTCCTCAGCCAAGTGGTGGTGGTGGGCGAACACCGGCCCTGTTGCGTAGCCATCATTTCACTGGCCGAAGACCTCATCATTGCCCGCGCCGTGGCCGCCCAACTGGGCCTGCCCGCCGACCTGCCCGCTCATGAGCTGGTCTATCACGAAGCCATTGTGGCGGCGGCGCGGCGCGAATTTGAGGCGGTGCAGCCTCTGGTGGGGCACGACAATCCGCTGGAGAAAATCCACAAGGCGCTCTATGTGCGCCCCTTCAGTGCTGACAATCAGGAGGCCACCGCCACCGGCAAAACCCGCATCAAATACGTCACCCTCAAGTTTGCCGAGCAGGTGGACAAACTTTATGCCGGTAAAGAAGAGTTTGTGGTTTTTCACCCTGAAGACTGAGAGGGATTGTGGGTAACACTTGTAACTGAGGGGGGGGGTGCCACCCCACACCCCCATCGGGAGAATCGCAAGGGCTGAAAGCCAATCCGCCATTTTTTATAGTAGCCACGGGCGTCTCGCCTGTGGCATAAAAACAAAAGCAAAAAACCTTTTTGTTTTCACTGGATTCCCGCTTTCGCGGGAATGACGCCAGGAGGGGTGTTTTTTATTTTTCAGCGCAAAGCGCCACGGGCGGTTCACGAATTCTGAGCAGGCACGGTGTCCACACCGCGCACAAGCCCCGAAAAAGAGAATTTTTGCCCCTCACGGCGGTGGAGACACCGCCGCTACTCCTGTTTGTGGCGCGGGCAAAATCTCCAGCGACAAGGGCTGTTGCACCGTGTTTACGCCATCGCTCACGGTGAGGATGATTTCAAACAGGCCGCTTTGACTGGGCACACCCACCAGCAGGGTTTCGCCGGGCACAAGCCCCGACGGCAAGGTTCCCGCCAGGCCAAAAACAAGGGGGGTGTTTTCTGGGTCGGTGGCGCTGAAACTGGCTGAATAATCCACACCCACCTGACCCTGGGGCAAAGACTGTGTGAGCAGCACCGGCGGCAGATTGGGGGGCGGGGCAGGGGCCACAGAGATGGTTACGCTGGTGCTCACGGTGTTCGCGCCGTCGGTGGCGTTCACCACCATGGGGTAGTCGCCGCTTTTCTGGGGCGTGCCGCTGAGAAGGCCCTGTTGCAGTTTCAGCCCCGGCGGCGGCATGCCCTCCAGCGTGATGACCACGTTCAGGTTGTCCGTGTCGCTGACGGAAAACAAAAAGGCATAGGCCACGCCCTGCTGGGCTGGCG
>CAYJOG010000429.1:0-3039 GCA_964371695.1 uncultured bacterium | reverse complement strand
GTGCTGGACAACGCCGAGGGCCGCGACGTGGTGGTGTGCCAGAGCCTGAACCAGCCCGACGACAAACTGCTGGGCCTGCTTTTTCTCGCGGCCACGCTGCGGGACATGGGCGCACGGCGCGTGGGGCTGGCGGCTCCCTATCTGGCCTATCTTCGGCAGGACCGCCGCTTTCAGCCCGGCGAGGCCCTGTCCAGCCGCGTGTTCGCCGAAGTTCTCAGCGAAGCCTTTGACTGGCTGGTGACGGTGGACCCTCATCTGCACCGCCTGCTGGGGCTGGAGCAGGTCTACGCCATTCCCTGCCGGGTGCAGCACGCCGCGCCGCTCTTGAGCGGCTGGATCAAACAGCACGTGCCCCGCCCCCTGCTGGTTGGCCCCGACATGGAAAGCGCCCAGTGGGTGAAAGAAGTGGCCCTGGGGGCGAACGCGCCTTTTGTGGTCGCCGAGAAAACTCGCCTGAGCGACACCGAAGTGCGGGTGGAAGTGCCCGGTGTGTCGGCCTGGCCGGGGCACACCCCCGTGCTGGTGGATGACATTCTTTCCACCGGCCACACCATGGCCGAAACCGTATCGCACCTGCTGGCGGCGGGCCTGCCTGCCCCCTGGTGTGTGGCGGTGCATGGTGTGTTCGCCCAGGGAGCCCACGACCTGCTGCTGGCGGCGGGCGCAGCGCGTGTCATCACCACCAACACCATTCCCCACGCCAGCAACCACATTGATGTTTCACCCTTGGCAGCCCAGGCGGCGGCAGAGCTGCTGGCCGGTCATGGGGCCGGTTAGGCGCGGTGCGGCTGACAGTTAATTTGTAGCCCCGGCGTCCCGCCGGGAGCAAAAAATCTGCCGCAGGCGACGCCAAACAGGTTTCTTTCAGGCAACGACGTGGAAGAATTTGTATGGTGCGCGCCTTCAGCGCATTTGAAACCCCCGGCGAGACGCCGGGGCTACGTAAAAAAACCTTCATCCGGGGGGTGGTGTCAGACCCTCCTGGTGCAGTATCTGCAAAATGTCATAGAGCAGGTCAATGGTCATTTCTCCGGCGTGCAGCAGCAGCAGGCGCTGGGCTTCTTCCACCGCGATGTGCTGCGTGTTGGTGAAGGTGGGGCTGCCCTGGTCGGTGGGTTTCAACGGGTTGGACACGTCGTGCTGCATCAGGTGGCCGTTTTTATATTCCACCACCCGCTCCTGGGGCGTGTCCTTGCCATAGCAGAACTGAAAACGGTGGATCGCGCCAGCTTCGTCCTGCCACAGAATCAGATCGCAGTCGCTGTCATAGAACCACCGTTTTTTCAGCGTTGGTGAATCCTGACGGGTCTTTTGATATTCCCACACAGAACAATTTTAAGGCCGGGGGACTGACAGGGTGTTGAGAATCACCCTGTCGCTTCAGTGGGGTAGGTGACAGTGGGGCGGGCGACCCCGCCCGCCCCACTGAAAGGAAACCCTTGGTGCTCACCGATACATGCGCCAGCCCAGTTGCCACTGGGTTTCGTGCTGGCTGGCAGAGAGGCCCAGCACGGCGTGCATGGGGCGTTTGCTGCTGAGCGACACCACCTCGGCAAAAAGGTCGGCGTGGTTGTTCAGGGGGTGGCGATAAGCGGCAGTCAGGGCGTGGCCGGTCTGGCCGTTCAGGTCGCCGCCGGGGTTGAAATCGTGGTCCTTCACCATGAAGCGGTCCAGCCGCAGGCTCAGGCGGTCTTTTGCCCCGGCGCGGCGCGAATAAAGCAGATACCACGCGGCAAAATCGTTTTCCACCGGCGCGGGCTGGCCCTTACCCATGCGGGTCTGGCCCCACAGCCACTGGCCCTGCAACAGCCAGCGGTGGTGAGTGGGTTCATAACGCCCGGCCAGTTGCTGAAAAAACGTGTCCCAGCCATACACGTGGTCCTTGTCCAGCACGCCCCGGTCGGCGTTGTTCTGCCAATAACCATAACTCAGGCGGCTGCGGGTGCTCTGTTGCTGGGCGTGGGCGTAAAATCCCCAGCGGTCGTCCACCTCCAGAAAAGGCCGGTTGAAAGCCTGGGGCATGCCGAACACCGCCGGGTTGGTGAGGGCCGGGCCACCCCGCAGTCGGACGCGCTCGTTGAAACCCGCCTGCAAGTCGTGCATGGCCCAGCCTCGCCATGACAGCAGCACGGCGCTGGGGTCGTTGCCCGTGAAGACCCCCGCCGTGAGGGCCGCCTTGCGGTTTTGCGCCAGCCGGATACCGGCGCGGCTCTCGGCTCCCCAGCCCCGCACTTCTTCAGCCAGCCAGGTGTTGACCGCGCTGGGGGTGAGGGTGAAAAACGTGCTCCAGGCCAGGCCGGGGTGCTCCAGGCTGAAAGGGGGAATCAGAAAACCCAGCCGCTGGTTCAGGCTCACCCGGCCCCAGCGGCCCTCGTGTGAGAGAAACACCTCCGGCACGTTCAGGGCGGTGCGCTGGTGGCCGTCCCACTGGCTGTTCAACTCGGCCAGATAACCCCAGCGCCTGCCCAGACGCCCCGAAAACTGCAAACCCAACTGACCCACACCCAGGGCCAGCTTGCCCCGCTCGCCGGGGCCGCCGGGGGTGGTGTCCGTGCCGCCAAACCGCAAGAGACCCACGCCCCGCGCCCGGCTCACGGCCCAGCGGCTGGTGCCTGCCACCCGCAGGTCCAGAATCATCCCCAGGCGGTGCTGGCCGTTTTTGTCCAGGGGCGTGTCGGCCCGTGCGGCGGTGGACGCAAAGGCCCCCATCAAAGCAACAAGAAACAGAAGAGCCTGTTTATAAAGTGCGCCATGTGAAACATGGCGCACTTTGGACAGGCTCTTGCGGCCAGGGATGGCCGCCGCCGAAAGCCGAAGCTTTGAAAAAGCTGAGGGTTTCGCCACGCCGAAGGGGCTTTGCCCCTGAAGGCGTTGGGTTTGAAAAGTCCACGATGGACTTTTCAAACAGGTTCTAAGGAAACGAGGGCGCAAGTTGACCATTGGGTAAAATCATAAGCCCGGTTGAGAAAAAATGGTTGTTTAACGTAGCCCCGGCGTCCCGCCGGGAGTGTCAACCGCGCCAAAGGCGCGCACCATTCA
>CAYJOG010000428.1:0-3042 GCA_964371695.1 uncultured bacterium | reverse complement strand
GGCCTGGTTTGTGCGCCTGAGCCACGAAAACACCTTTTTTGACCGCCTGCGCACCAAGTTCCACCTGGGAAAAAAACCCGGATGATTCGCCATTTGATTATTCGGGGATTTCGCCTGCTGGATGAAACAGACCTGGAACTGGAACCGGGGCTGGTGGCCATCACCGGCGAGACAGGGGCGGGTAAGAGCCTGCTGCTCAAGGCCATTGGCCTGGCCTTGGGCAAAGAGGCCGATGCCGAAATGCTGGATCAGGTGCAAGGTCAGGCCCTGGCTCAGGTGTTGATGGAAGTGGCCCCGGAATGGGTGGAAGAAAAGGAACTGACGCCGGGCGACGCGCCGGGAGAAGTTCTCTTCAGCCGCGACGTGCGCAACCCCGGCCGGTCGCAATGCAAGGTGAACGGCGAAATGCTGCCCCAGCGCAAGGTGGCCGAACTGGGGGCGCTGGTGCTGGATGTCCACAGCCAGGACGCCCGACTTTTGCTCAAGGACGAAACCCGCCAGTTGATGCTGTTTGATCACTGGGCCGGGCCAGAGGTGCGCAAACAAAAAGAGAAACTCAAAGAGGTCTTGCCCCGCTGGAAGGCCGCCCAGGCGGCGCTCAAGGCTTTTGAAGAAAATCAGGCGGCGCTGGAAGAAGAACTGGATTCTTCACGCCTCTCGCTCAAGGACATTGAAAACGGCGCGCTGGGTGAAGAACAGGAAAACGACCTGCGGCGTCAGGAACAGGCGCTGAAATCTCACGCCCGGTTGGTGGAACTGTTGGGTGCGGGGCTGGACGCACTGGAAGGCGTCGTTGGCGGGGCGTTGCGCCGCCTGGGTGAGGCGGCCAAACGGCTGGGGGAATTGTCTCAGCTTTTGAATGAGTTCGAGGGGGCGGCGCGGCGACTGGACCATTTGTGTTCGGCGGCCACGGAACTGGCCCATGAACTGCACACCCGCCTGGAAGAAGCCACCGAAGGCGGCGGTAATCTGGATGACATTCAGGAAAAATTGTTTGCCCACGAAAAACTGCTCAAGCGGTTTCGCCTGGACACGCCGGGCCTGGCGGCCCACCGGGAGAGGTTGGCGGCCCGCGTGGCGGAACTGGAAAACACGTTTGACGACCCGGAAGTGCTGAAGCGCGAAGAGGTCGCCGCCCGCAAGGAACTGGACAAGGTGCTGGCCGCGTTGGCGGCAGCACGAGAAAAACGCCGCCCCGCATTTGAAAAAGCCATGGCGGCTGCGCTCAAGGAACTGGCTTTTGCCCAGGTGCGGTTTCAGGTGGGGTTTCACCCGTTGCCGGGGGGGCAGATCAAAAAAGACACGGGGGATCAGCGGGTGATGTTCGAGGTGAGTTTCACCCCCGGTGAGCCGCCCCGCGCCGTGGGCACGGTGGCCAGCGGTGGCGAGGTGAACCGCCTGGGTCTGGCGCTGAAAGCCGTGCTGGCGGAACACTTCGACACGCCTTGCCTGATATTTGATGAAGTGGACGCGGGCGTGGGGGGCGACGTGGCCATGGCCATGGGCCGTCAACTGGTGGCGCTTTCTCAAGACCGTCAGGTGCTGGCCATCACCCACAACCATTGGGTGGCGGCACAGGCCCATCAGCATCTGGCGGTGAACAAGCGGGTGGAGAAGGGCAAGACCTTTATTTCGCTCAGGCGGCTGAGCGCCCAGGAGCGCGAAGACGAACTGGTGCGCATGTTGGGCGAAGGCGGCGGCTCGGCCACCAGCGCCCGGCAGTTTGCCAAGGAACTGCTCAAAACCCAGTCCAAAAAATGAGGCCATTCCCATGACCCGCCGGATTCCATTGCTGAAACAGGTCTTTTTTTGTCTGGTGCTGCTGGCCTGGGCTGCGCAGCCGCAGGCCGCAGGGATCATTGATTTCGACCCGGTGAAGGTGAACGGCCTGAAAAAAGAGGGCCTGTCGGCCTCGTGGGCGGTGCAGCGGCTGACAAATTATCCACAGGAAAAGGACTGGCTGGATTTTATGTCGCACCACCTGGGCAGCCCGGTGGCGCAGGCTGCTTCATACCACTTCGATCCCAAAACGCCCCTTGAAAAAAGGGTGGGGCCGCCCCCTGTTTTTGTGCTGGAACATCTGAAGAAAATTGACAACACCACCACCTATGCCGCGCACACACCTACGGCAAAACAGGCCCAGATTGTGGCGGGGCTGCTGGCGGCTTTTCCGCCCGCGTGGGGGGTGGCGTTCCGCGAAAGATTCCTGGGGGTGTATTTCGTGAAGGGGCTGCAAAGCTCTGGTTACACCGACTGGGTGGTGGATGAACAGGGCCGTGTGTTTGCCTGGACGGCTCTGCGGGCCGAGGTGCTGGACTTAAGCGCCCAGGAACTGCTCAACAAAAAAGAGATCACGGTGTTCAGGGAAGATGGGTCGGGTGTGTCGGTGAGTGTAAAGATCGGAAGCAACGCCACCGGCCTGGATTACATCCTCACCCACGAGGCCACCCACGCGGCAGACCTGCTGCTGGGCCTGACGCCGTGGATGGAATATGCCCTGACGCTTTTTCGTACCCAGGAAGGGCGCAAGGATTTTTCTTCGCCGCTGTGGGCCGACTACAACGTGCCCCATTTTCTGAACAACTTTCCGGGGCGCGAAAAAATCACGTTTTATGGTTTTGGCGAAGGGCCGCTGATTCCCCTGTCCAATGCGCGGGAACTTTATGGCCGTTTCAGCAAGCAGCCTTTTGTGTCGTTATACGCCAGCCTGAACTGGGCCGAGGAACTGGCGGAACTGATGGCCTTTGACGCCATCACGCAGGGGGGCCGGCAGGGTTATGTCATCACCGTAAAGCAACCCGGCCAACCGGATTGGATTCTGGAGCCGATGAAAAACCCCAGGGTGTTGGCCCGTCTGAAAAAGGCGAAGGGGTTAGGGAAGTTTTAAGATGGTTGCTTACTTTGAGTACCGGCGACGCCCCCATCCACAGATGTTAACCTAACCGGAGTAGCGGCGGTGTCCTCACCGCCGTCAATGAAAAAATCAATCCTTTTTGCAGTGGCTTTTGCGCGGTGCGGACACCGCGCCTACTCCGCAAATAG
>CAYJOG010000427.1:0-3042 GCA_964371695.1 uncultured bacterium | reverse complement strand
GGCTGGGTTTTGACATGCCTCATGCCGATGGAAAAGTGTTGTGGCAAAACCAGTCGGCTCAGGCGGTGGCCGCCGTTTCTCGCTAAAAAGTGAACCGCAGGATTTTTTACTGGTGTGGGTTCTGGCCAATCGTCGGGCTGGTGCTGTGGATGGGCCAGGCCGCAATGGCGCGGCTGGGGGGCGGTGAACATTACAGTCCGCCGCCGGGCGGTGGTGGTGGCGGTGGTGGCGGCGAAATCGTCTGGCTGCTGTTGCGTCTGGCGTGGCATTACCCCCAGGTGGGTGTGCCGGTGCTGGTGGTGGCCGGTGTGGGTTACTGGTATGTGAATTACCGCATGCCCGAAGGCCGCTCTCAGGGGGCGTTGCGCCAAATGGATCAACAACTCATGCCCGCTCCTATTTCACAGGCCCATCTGCAGGAGCGCCTGGGGGCGCTGAAAAACGCTGATCCGGCCTTCGATCTGGGGCATTTCAGGGAGCGTGCCAAATCGCTGTTCCTGCGGCTTCAGGCCTGCTGGAGCCAGGAGCGTTTGGGTGAGGCCCAGCGGTTTGTGAGCGGTGGTTTGTTCAGCCTGATGAACGCGGCGCAGGCGCTGCACCGGGGCGAAGGTGTGCGGGACATGGTGTTTGAGCCGGTGGTGGATCAGGTGACGCTGCTGGGGGTGGAAAACCTGAACACCCACGAGGCGGTGCATGTGCAGATGATCGGCTCGATGGTGGACATTGACGCGCCCCGTGGCGCAACACCCGAGCAGATTGAAAAACTCAAACAACAGGCCGGGCGCACACCTTTTTCAGAGACCTGGACGCTTCTGCGTCGCCGGGGCGCGGTGAGCAAAAACGAAGACGATGGCGACCGGCGCTGCCCCGGCTGCGGGGCCGAGGCGCCCCCTGGCCAGACGGTGCGCTGCGAATATTGCGGCAACCTGTTCAACAGTGGCCAGCATGACTGGGTGCTCACCGCCATCACCCACAACGACGCCTTTTTTCAGCCAGACAAAGCCCCGGCCGGGTTTGGGACTTTGCGTGAGCGGGACACGGAGATCAGCCTGATCACCCTGCAGGACCGCACCCAGGCGATTTTTTATCGGTGGATGCTGGCGCGGCGTGATTTTTCGGCCACGCCCCTCAAAAAGGTGGCCAGCGCCGAGTTCATTCAAAGAATCGCTGCGATTTTTGATCAGGAAAAAAAGGCCGAGGCCCTGGATGTGTTTGAGGATATTGTGCTGGCGGGAGTGCGGCTCAAGGAAATGGCCCTGAACGAGCCAGACGGCCTGGACCATTTGTGGATGGTGCTGCAATGGCAGGCGCAACACCGTGGGCGCCGCGGGGGGCGGCTTTTGCCAGAGGAGAACAAGGTCTCGCACACCACCGTGTTTGAACTGGTGCGGGGGGCGGGGGTGCGCACGCCCGCCACGCAGGGGCTGAGCACCGAAACCTGCGCCTCCTGCGGCGCGCCCCTCTCGGCCAGCGACACCCCCCAGTGCGACAGTTGCGGGCGCGATTTTTCTGCTGCGGACACCGACTGGGTGCTGCACAGCGTCACCGCCTATCTGGCCCACAAAAATCACCCCCAGGCTGCCCCCGAAGAGGGGGCTGAAGTCAACTGGCTGAACGAAGTGACGCTGTGGGCGGGTGGCCCCGGCGGGCGCGAGGCGTTTCTGAAACAGGCGGTGTCGGTGGCGGCGGTGAACGGCGCGGTGACCCACCGGGAAATGACTTTGCTGCATCGCCTGGCCCGGCGGATGGGGGTTGCCCCAAATCTTGTTCAGGAGTGGGTGAAAAATAACCGTTCACTCACCGCCGAGTCAGCCGGTGAAACCGTTTCATCTGAAGAGGCTCAAAATCTATACCGGGTGCTCACAGCTCTGGCAGTGGCCGATGGCCGCCTGGACCGTTTTGAGAAAAAGATGCTGTCGTTTTTTGCAGGGCGCATGGGCCTTGCGCCAGAGACGGCCCAGCGGCTTCAAAGATCTGTGGTGGAAAGCCGCAAAAAACACGGCTTGCAAACGGTGGTCGAAAAAGAAGCATAGGGGGATGAAAATCTATAATCGCTCCATCAGGATCTAACAGACCCCATGGTGGAAATCTCGTCAGAGGTTTCCTGTTCGTCATGAAGACGGCGGCAGTTTTTTTCAATGGCGACGGCGGCGGCTTCCAGCAGTTCATGCCGGGCTTCCAGCGCGTCCAGAGAGGCTTTCAGAGCGTCTTCAAGCTGATGGGGGTCGTTGCCAACCAAAGATTGAAACAGCCGGGCGCTCAAAGGGCCGTGCCTTTCGCCATCCACCTCGACGTGACGTTCCAGATACCAGCGAAACGTGGCAAAGCGGGTTTGTTCTGCAGGCAGATCGTTGAGCAGAGTGAGAAACATGCCGGGGATGAGTTCTTCGCGGCTCAGACAAAAAGCCGCAGCACACAAGTGTTGCGGCCCCGCGGCAAGGTTTAAGGTGGTGTTGACAAACCGTTGCACCGCCTCTGGGGCATACACCTGTTTCAGAGCGATTTCGGGGGTTTCACCTTTGCGAAGCAGTGAAATGAAGTCTTCAATGGGTTTTGTGTCGGCACCCACCTCGCGCATGGCGGCGATGTAAAGTTCGTAATGACTGGCGTGGTCTTTGCCGGGGGTGATGTCGCTTTCTTCGCCGGTGACGATTTCATTGATGAAGGCGGCGAGATTGGCGTCGGCGGGAGGCACCCAGGGCACGCTGGTGCAGGTCACTGCCTGCTGCAAAGCTTTCACCAGCGACATGAAATCCCACACCGCCCAAACGTGGTAACCCATGAATACTTTTGCATCCTGCAGCGTCTTCACCATTGAAAACACGCGGTGTGAAAATAAAAGCTTGGCAGTCTGGGCCACTTGGCGGCCCATGGGATCTTTGGATAACGCCAGCAGTTCAAGGGTTTTTTCAGTTTGGGTGAGTTCTTGCAACATGCCGTCAATTTGCCTCTGAAACCCCCAGGCGTCAAACCGGTTTCTTGCGTCTTAATACCAATTTTCAACCAAAACAACATTAACTCTGAGCGATGAACCAGTTTGGA
>CAYJOG010000426.1:0-3044 GCA_964371695.1 uncultured bacterium | reverse complement strand
ACCTCTATAATGGCAGCTTGCCCGAACTGTGTTTGGTTCCCCCCGAAAGGACGCTGCATGAGAAGCCTGGAGAGTAATCTCGGATTCAAGATCGGATTTTTCATTTTTCTGATGATTCTGGCCGCCGCAGCTTTGGCGGGCGCGCCGGCGCGGTTTTTGCTGCTGCCAGCCCTGCTGGAAAACGCCGAGACCCTCAAACAGGTGAAAATGGCCGAAAACGCCACCACCCTGCACGGCATGGAAAAATTGCTGGACGAAGCCAGCACGGCCATTTTTCAGGAGACCGAGCGGGGACGCATCAAACAGGCCTTTCACAAAAAAACCGGCAATCTCCAGGCCATGGTCAAGCTCAACAGCCAACTGGATGAACGTTATATCCAGGAGTCGGCCATTCAGTTTCTGGCCTCCAAAAAGTTTCTCGAAAGCCCGGAGTTCCGGCAGATGACCACCGTGAGCCAGACGCTCACCTCGTCTCTGGATGGCTCGCTCGCCAAGGAACTCGCCAGCGCCGGGGGAGACTCGCTCACCAGCGAGCCCTCGCCCGAACAGAAAAATCGCCAGCGTTTCCTGAATTATTTCTTTGGCCCCAGCGACGTGGGCTCAGACGGCGAAGCCAACCAGCAACTCACCCCCAAACGCCGCAAACGGTTTGACAAAAACCTCAAGGCCATGGCCACACACCTGGAAGACAGCCTGCGGCACTACAAAAACCAGGACCTGCAGCAGGGCAACGCCGAACTGCTGAAATATCTCGAAGCGGGATTTGAGGAGTTTCAGGGTTTTTCGCAGGATTTTTTCAACCACCTCAAACACGGCGATCTGGACAAGGCCAACCCCATCGTGCTGGAGGGCGGCGCGTTTCAGAACCTGTGGCACGGCGCGCTCAAGCCTGCGCTGGAGCTGCTGATGCTGGCCAACTCGCAGGAGATCGAGGGCCTGCTGGAAAGCAACACGCTGAAAATTGATCACAGCTACAACATTCTGGGCATCGCCATTCTGTGTACCATCGCGCTGAGCCTGTTGAGCATGGTCATCATGACCAGCTCCCTGGGCCGCCCGCTCAAGGCCATGGTGGCGCTGGCTAAGGCCGTGAGCCGGGGCGACCTGCAAAAAGACATCGATTTCCGTTTCAAGCGTCTGTCGCTGGTGGGGCCTTATGACGAAATCGGCACGCTGAGCAATTCCATCGGGGCCATGTCGCAATCGCTCAAGCAGATGATCAGCGAGGTGAAGGTGGGCACCCGCGCTGCGGGCGGCGGCGCGCGCGAAATTCACCTGATCTCCGGCGAACTGGCCGAAGACGCCACCAAGCAGGAGAGCACCATCGCCGAAAGCGTGGAGAGCACCCGCCGACTCAGCACCAAGGTGCATGAAATCAGCACCAGCGCACTGGACATGAAGGGCGCGGTGGAACTGGTGAGCCAGGACATCACCCACATCAACCAGTCCATCGGCGAAATCCACGAGTCCATCAGCGTGCTGGGCGAGGCCATTGTGGAGATCACGGCGGTGATTGAGGAACTCAACGCCAACATGCACCAGATGGACGACAGCGCACGGGAAATGAGCAGCAGCGCCGAGGGCACCGCCAGCGCCATCAGCGGTGTGCAAAGCGCCACCGGCCACCTGCGCGAAGACGTGGGCATGCTGGACAAAGCCGTGAGCAACACCCATCACAGCCAGGGCGAAATGCTGCGGGCCATCAACCGCATGCGCGAAAACATCGAGCGCATGGACAACGAGCTGGGCAAGGCCAGCGGCGTGATGAACACGCTTCTGGACAGCGTGGGGCGTGTCTCCAAAAACGCTACCGAGGCCGTGGAGAGCGCGGGCGCGGCGGCTCAGGAGGCCAAGACCGGGGCGGGCATCATCGGCAGGGCCATCGACGGCCTGCTGGACGTGAAGGACACCGTGGCGGGCGCGGGCGAAAAAATCGCCAACTTCCGCGAACGCAGCGACATGATCAACCGCATTGTGCAGGACATCGAGGAAATCACCGAGCAGAGCAAGCTCCTCGCCATCAACGCCGCCATCGAGGCCGCCCGCGCCGGTCAGCAGGGCAAGGGCTTTGGCGTGGTGGCCGACGCCGTGCGCAAGCTGGCGGCAGACAGCCAGGGCAGCACCGAAAAAATCAAACGCCTCATCGAGGACATTCACCGCGACACCGAAGAAGTGGTGCTGGCCATGCAGGAGACGGGCAGGCAGGTGGAAGCCGGATCAGCCCTCGCGGAAGACGCCAAAAAGGCGCTCACCACTATCGTCACCAGCGTGGACCACACCCGCGAACTGAACCAGAGCATTTATGACGCCGCCGAGGAACAGGCCCAGTTGGGCGAGACGGTGCGCGAAACCATGTCGGGTTTCGCCACGCTGAGTGATCACTTCAAAAACGCCGCCGAGGGCCAGCAGGCCGCCGCCGAGCGCGTGCGCGACACCAGCAACATTCTGGACAACGTGCTGGGCCGGGTGAAGGGCAGCACCCAGGACCTCGAAGAAAAACACCGCACCATCCGCGAAGCCATGGACAGGCTGAAACTCATCATCCAGAACATCTCCGTGGCCACCGCCCAGCAAAAGGAAGGTTCCGACCGCATGGCGGCGAACATCCTGAACATCCGCAACCAGTCCGATCTCATCCGCCGCGCCGCCCAGGAGCAGAACCTCAAGAGCAAGGCCATCGTGGCCAACGCGGCCAAGCTGCAGGACCTTTCCGTGGCGGTGGTGCGCAGCACCCAGGTGCAGCGCGAAGAGAGCGAGGCCATTCTGCAAAAGGCCGAAGGGGTGGGGGAAATCGCCCGTACCACGTTCAAGTCTCTGGGCCGCGTGGCGGGCAAGGTGAACGACCTCACCGACAGCATGAGCAAACTCGAACACAGCGTGAGCCGCTTCAGCGTGTAAAAGGCTGGAGGGTGGAAGTTGGCGGTTGGTAAAAGAAAAGCGCCCATCGTTTCCCTCTCCCTTTTATGGGGAGAGGGTGATGCGAAGCATCGGGTGAGGGGTTTAAGCAAGAAAGCAAAAAGCCATTTTTTCAGGCGGGCGGGGAC
>CAYJOG010000425.1:0-3059 GCA_964371695.1 uncultured bacterium | reverse complement strand
ATTTAATGGGGAGAGGGTTGGGGTGAGGGGTTTAACTTAAAAAGGCTTTTTGACCTTTGTTTTTAAACCACAGGCGAGACGCCCGTGGCTACTGCGGTGTCACGGGAAAATGCGGGTGAGTCGAGGGTCTTTTCTTTTTCCAGCGCCAACCTTCTCTTTTCACGCCCCCAACGCCGCACCCAGCACCTTTTTCACCAAGGCGGGGTTGGGACCGTTTGTTCCCAGGGCCTGCTGAAGGGGCTGCAGCACCGCCCAGATGCCCCGCCCCAGGGCCACGGCTTTTTTCAGGTGCGGCGGCAGGGGTGGGGGCTTGGCGGCGTCTTTTTTCAGCACACGGTGCAGGGCGGCGGGAATGTCCTGCAAACGGCTGAGGGTGGGTGTGGTCGTGAGGCCCAGGATCATGGCGTTGTCCAGTCCGCCAAAGGGGGCGCGGGCGTCGTTTTTGTAAAACAGCAGCGGCTTGCCCGCCGCGCTTGTCAGCGCCGCCTCCACCACCGCGCCTTCGTCGGGCGTGCGGCCGTTCAGCACGGTCACCACCGCAGCACACCGCTCAAACAACTGAAAAACATCCAGGGCGAAAACGGCCCGGTCCACGGCGGCGCGGCCACCGGGCAAAGCGGCGGCGGGGTTGTTCAGCAGGGGCAGCACATGGGGTTCCAGGCCGTCTCGGTGAGGCAGAAAGGTGTCAAACCCCGCGCCCTCCAGCACGTCCGCCAGCGCCTGCATGCCTGCGGTTTCTTCGGGCGAAAAAAGCGGCCCGGAACAGTAGATGATTTTTTGGGTCACGGTTTTTCCTCCTGGGGCAACACATCCAGCACCGGGCTGTGGCCATGCACGCCCCTGAGCCAGGCGGCGGCGGGCATGTCCTTTTTTCCGGCGGGTTTGGCGCGGCCCAGCCACAACGCCCCTTCGCCGGTTTTCACCAGCACCGCCTCGTGGCCCTTCACCAGCAACAGCGCCCCCGGCGGCGCAGCCACGAGCGCGGCGGCTTCTTCGGGCGTGGCCACGCGGCTTTGCGACAGCAGCACCGGCGCGCCCCCCAGCGCCGCCTGCGCCCCCGGCCAGGGGGTGACCGCCTGCACCCGGTGGTGCAGACGCAGGGCGCTTTCGCGCCAGTCGAGATGGCCGTCGGCCTTGGTGAGGCGCGGGGCATAAGTGACCCCCTCGCTCGTCTGGGGCACGGCCAAAAGCCGCCCCGCCCGCCAGTGGGTGAGCACGCCGGGCAACTCCGCTGCCGCCACCTCGCCCAGCTCAGCCAGCAGTGTGGCGGCGTTGTGTTCGGGCTGAATGTCCACGGCGGTCTGTTTCAGCACCGGGCCTTCGTCCAGGCCCTGACTCAGCACCATGTAACTCACGCCGGTGCGGGCGTCGCCCGCCAGCAGGGCGGCCTGCACCGGTCCCGCGCCGCGCCAGCGGGGCAACAGCGAGGTGTGTACGTTCACAAACCCCAGGGGCAGCGACGCCAGCAGCTTTGGCCCCAGCACCTTGCCATAGGCCGCCACCACGGCGGCCTCAGCGCCAGAGGCCACCAGCGCCCGGCGAAAACCAAGCGCCCCCACGTGCTCCGGGCGTTCCAGCGGCAGGCCCTTTTCCAGGGCCAGGGCGCTGACTGCGCTGGGGGTGAGGTGCAGGCCCCGGCCCACGGGGGCGTCGGGTGCGCTCACCACCATCACCACTTCGTGGCTGCTGTGCAGCAGGGCGTCCAGCAGGCGGGCTGCAAAAGGGGGCGTGCCGAAAAAGGCGAGTTTCACGGGGCGGTTATACCACCAGATTGACCTTGCCCGGCCCCAGGGGAATATCCCCCGCGATGTTTTTGAAGGGGTCCGGCGGGTGATCGGGATGCAGGGTGATGGACCGGATGCGGTGACTTTCGCGCAGGATCATGTCATACAGCGTCTGATCATGCGCCTGCATGCGGCCAATCACGGTGTTTTGCCCGCTGTGGGCGGCCATGCGCTTGAAGTCGCTGGGTTCCCGCAGGCCCTGGGCAGTCACGTCAAAGGGATAATTCAGCCGCCGGTTGGTCTGCTGAACCACCACGTGACCGGGATTGACCACAACATCACGCATGGAAAAAGTATAACAAACCAACGCGGGTGCGCCGCCCATTGCCGCCAGATTGCCGGTAGCCCAGGCATCTCACCGGGAGCAAAAAAACCGCCGCAGGCGGCGCCAAACAGGCTTTTTTCAGACGAATACCGGGAAGAATCGGCAAGGTGCGCGCCTGTGGCGCGGCTGAAACCCCCGGCAGTTCGAGTGGAGTCTTTCTGGGTGCCCATTGGGGCACCCAGCCGCGAGAAGGCGATAGCACGCCGGGGCTACGTCAAAAAGCCCTGAAAATCCCCAACCTTTTTCATAAACCCGACAGCAACAGGTGCGCCGGCAGTTGATAAACTTCAGCACACTTCCCTTGTCCCCAAATCTCAAAGGAGCCACCCATGGCCATTGTCATCACACTGCTTCTGATTTTTGTGCCACCCCAGAGCGGCAAAACCCTGACCATGAAAGACTTGGCTCCCCTGACGGTGATGATGCCCTCCCATGTGTCGGTGGTGGTGGCCACGGTGGACGGTAAGCCGGTGCCGGTGTCTCTTTCTCCGCCGCCCACCGATGATTTTGTGTTACAGGCCTATGACGCCCTGCGGGAACAGGGCACGCTGTTCCCCAAAATAATGAAGCCGGTGAAACTGGCGTCGGTGGATCCCTCGGAGCCGGTGGTGGCCGTGGTGGTGGGCGACAGCGCCAAGGCCCGCCAAAACAAAACCCTGATGGCCTGGCTCAAAAAACTTCGCCACCACGACCGCGCCGTGTTGTGGCTGGACGGGCCGTAGGGGGTCCACCGGTTTAAACCAGGGAGTAGCGGCGACGCCCCCGTCGCACCACAACCATTTTGGAGTAGGCGCGGTGTCCCCACCGCGCACAAACCAAAGCAAAACAAAGGGTTTTTGCCCTTCGCGGCGGTGTGGGCACCGCCGCTACTCCGGTACAGGGTGTTGACAAACACCCAGGCAAGGCCAACAGCCGGGGGGCCAACAGTATTGGGGGGGGGGGGGGGGGGG
>CAYJOG010000424.1:0-3065 GCA_964371695.1 uncultured bacterium | reverse complement strand
GAAGGGCATGTCGAAGCAGCGGTCGTCGGGCCTGAGCGGGAAGACCTGCTGCTCGCGGACCGTGCCGTCCTCCGCGCGGCGGAGCAGGTGGCCCGCGGCCAGACGCCGGACCCCCTTGAGCAGGCACCGTCCGTCCACCAGCGCCCGGGCCAGCAGCAGGCCCGCCAAGCCAGCGATCAGCAACAACTCAGCCAGGGGTTTCAGGCGGTGTTGTTTTTTTTGACCCAACAGCAGCAGCAGGCCCGCCCCCACACCGGCCTCCCACACCAGCACCGACACCATCAGCCACAGGGGCAGCAACAAACGGGGGGCGTGAAGCTCACCCAGCAGCGCCATGGCCTGAGCCAGACGGGTTTCCACCCAACCCTCAGAAGCAACAGGGGCAGGCGTTGCCGCAGGGGGCGGCGGTGTTGAAACAACCGGCGGCACAGAAGCAGGTTTTGTTGCAACGGGAGGCGAAACGGGTTGGAGCGGCGCAGCCACCTGAGCCGGCACCAGCGCCACCGGTGCGCCACATTTGCCGCAAAACTTCTTGCCTTCGCTCAGCAGCGCGCCGCAGCGGTGGCAGGCGGGTTGGCCGGTCATGGGCAGGACTCACAACACGGCATCGAGTTTGCGTATCTCCTGACGGTAAATGCGGATGGCCTGCCCCCCCACCATGCCTTCCACGTTCATGTTCAACAGGTGATATTCGTGGCGGCTGAGCAGGCGGCGGCGATCCGGATCCACCACCAGTGTGCCGTCGATGGACACAACGCCCCCCCTGGCCCGGATGTTGGCGATGCGCCCCACTTCACGATCCAGCTTGCCCGTGCCTTTGTACTTGAACACGAGGCCATTTTTCATGAGGGGGTTCTTGCGCAGGTCTTCTTCGGTGGGCTGATAGGGTTTGACCTGAAGGGTGAGGATGGGGTTGTAGCTCATGCGCACCAGCTTGGCCCCCGGCAGTTCCACGGTGAAACCGTTGCGGTAATTTGCAGGCAGCGGAAAAAACAGCCAGTCCATGTCCTGCGGCGGCACACCCCAATAGGGTTTCATGCGACCGGCTTCATCCACCAGCGCACCGGCGGTGAAGGCCATGGGGGCCTTTGGGTCGGCCTTGCCCTTGGCAAAGGCGATTTTGTATTCCCGTGATTTGCCCGTGCCGCCGATGGCGGTTTTGGCGTCCATCAGGTCACCCCCCAGCACATAAAACAGTCCCTCCTGAAAAGGCGGCTCCATGATGGACTGGGGATTGGCCTCGACGATTTTTTCGTAGCGGTACACCCATTTTTCGCCCAGGCGGATGTCCTGGTTGCGGCGCGAGGAACACCCCACCGCCAGCAGGGCCATTCCCAGAAGCAAACTTGCGGCAAAAGCCTTTTTCACCGGATTTCCCACGAGGGCAACAGCCGCCACCGGGGGCCGATTTTTTTGAAATACATTTCGTAGCGGTTCGCGCCGCCGTCGTCCAGCCAGATGACATAGGTGGCCTTGACCCGCACGGTTTTGCCTTTTTGGCGGGCGGTTTCCTCCAGCTTCATCAGGCGGCAGCGGTCCACGTATTGCGCCGGAGGCAGGTTCAGGTCCAGGGGCAGCGTGCGCAGGGTGGCCCGCTTCTGCGTTTTGGGCGGCAGCATCTTGAACAACACTTCGTACTGGCCGTTTTTCAGGGCGTCGCACAGGCGGCGGGGGGGGGCGTCTTTGCCGCTCAGGCTGGAGTCGGTGGTGTTGTTGCTGACACAGCCCGCGCCCGCCAGCAGCAACATCAGCGGCAAAAACATTACGGCGAAGCGGCGGAGCACCTAGTAAGTTTACAATACCCTTCCCATGACCACCGCCCAAGCGCTCCAGCGTTGCCCGTTGTTCGAGGGCCTGCCCCTGCCGGCCCTTCAATCGCTGGTGTCGGTGGGTGTGGTGCGGCCCCTCAGCGCCCAGGTGCTGCTGTTTGAAGAAAACGACCGGGGCGACAGTTTTTTTGTAGTGGAAGACGGTTTTGTGGCCATCAACAAACTGGCCCCCGAAAGCCGGGGGGTGGAGCGGTGTCTGGCGATTCTGGCAAGCGGCGATTTTTTTGGCGAGATGGCCCTGCTGGACGGCGGCCTGCGCAGCGCCCGCGCCCGCACCCTCAGCCAGGCCACGCTGGTGGAATTTGACGGCGAAACCTTTAACCGCTTTGTGAACCAGGAGCCAGCCACCGGCAACGTGGTGTTGCGCAACCTTTCGCGCATTCTTTCGTTACGCATCCGCACCACCAACGACCGCGTGGCCGACCTCATGGCCCAGGCCCTGAAAACCGAGCACCAGCTCAAAGCCATGCGCGACGGCCTGAGCGGCGAAATCACCCGCGACCTGCGCACTTTTCTGAGCCAGCTCGAAGAAGAATCCACCCAGCTCAGCGCCTCTGAAGAAGGCTCGCAGGACGAACGCCACCGGGCGCTCACAGCCTTTCACGGCAAAATGGAAAACTACAGCCAGAGCGTGCAGGAAATGCTCACGCTGGTGGATTTGTGTTATGGCCACTTTCACCCGCAAATCAGCCGTCTGGCCCTGAACCCCCTGGCCCAGCGGGTGCTGGAACAGGTGGCCGAAGAGGCTTCAAAAAACGGCCTCAGCGTGATCAACAACGTGCCGGTGGGCCTGGAGGTGGAAACCGACGGGCGGCTGAAACTGGCGGTGCTGGAACTGGCGCGCCTGTTGATTCAGCACGCCCCGCGCGGTCAGGCCCTGGTGCTGGAAGCCAATGCCGAGGGCGTGGCCCTGCGCCTGCGCCCCCTGGGCCTGCCCGCCGAAGTGGTGGCGGAAATCTACGAAGACCTTTCCACGCTGGATGAACACACCGCCGCCCACGGCAAGCTGGGCATTGGTCTGGCGCTGGCAAAGGAACTCATCGAGGCCCAGGGCGGCGGCATTGAAGTGCTGAGCGGCACCAACGACACACAGGTGCTGGTGTGGCTCCAGCGGCGGGGGTGAAAAGGACGACAGAAGGAAGGAAGCTGGAAAAGATAAAAGCCCTTTTTGTGCTCCGGCGTGAATTACCCGACAACGGGGAAACAGTTTTAAAAAAAACACACCCTTTTTTTTTT
>CAYJOG010000423.1:0-3067 GCA_964371695.1 uncultured bacterium | reverse complement strand
CTCAGGGAGAGGGCAAGGACTGGCCCCACCCTTTGTCTACGTCAAATATGAATTTGCTCTAGGGTTGTTGCGCGGTGCGAACACCGCGCCTACTCCAAAAAATGGGCGAGAAATCAGGGGGTTTTTCCTTGACCTGAAAGCAAGGGCGGTGAGGCCCAAACACCCGCGCTGTGGCCGTGCAAACGGGCTTTTTCATAGGCAAAAAGTGTGTGCAGGGCTTTGTCTGGCGCACGGGCAAAGGTTTCTCCCAAGGCCGTGAAGGGCGCCTCCTGCAGTGCCTCTGGCCAGGGCAGATTGGCCAATGCCCCGTCCCGCACCGCATGCACCGCCCGCAGGGTTTTCAGACCGCCAAACCAACCGTGCAACCAGCGGCGCAGAGCCGGGCCGCTGTTTTGATGCGCCAGTTTTTCCCACTCACCGGCCACCGCCTCAGGGCCTCCCAGTTGCGCCACCATGGCCCCCAGGGCCGGGTCTGATTCTGTCAACCCCCGCCTCGCCCGGCTGCCGTCCGGTGCGCGGGCAAATTCCTCCAGCACTTCCAGAAAACTTTTGAGCGCGGCAAAACACGCCGGGTGATAGAGGGTGAAATCATCCCCCTGCGCCAGTGTCTGGCCGATGTCCTGCACCGCCCGCCCCGTGCCAAAGGGCACACGGGCCGAGACCCGCGCAGGCAGCGTGATGAGCGGCGAGGCGGGCGCAAACACCGGCCCCAGGGCGCTGAGTTTGTCCAGCAGATAAAAATCCTCTGCTGCGTTGCGCCGGGGAAAACCCCGCACGGCGGCATAGGCCCCGTGACGGGTGGCCAGTGTGCTGCCCACGGTGTGAAAGGCGTGGGGCGAACCGGCCCAGTGCAAGCCCAGCACGTAATAACGCAGCGAGATTTCATAAAGCGCCAAGGGCGGCCACAGGTGGCGCAGCGCCGGGTCTGCCGCAGGCCCATGGGCAAAGGGCAGCGTGAGGGCCACAGCGTTTTCGGGCGCTCCCGCTGCGGCCAAAAAATAATCCGGCGGCAGCAGGGCGTCGGCGTCGGTGTGAAAAAGCCACGGGCTGAGGAGCTTGCCCTGCTGCCACAGGGCCAGGGCCAGGTCCGCGCCGGTTTTGCGCGCCAGACCCACCCCCTGGCCCGCAGGCATCCGCCCCCCTTCACTGGCCCTGTCCAGGAGCAATATATCAAGGCCGCCGGGCCAGACCCCCAGCCAGGCCCAGGGGCCGTGGGCGTCGCCCATCAGGGGCCGCAGGTTTTCCAGGCGGTTCAAAAGCACCGCCAACAACCGCTGGTTGGCGGCGTGAAAATCCTCCGGGGCGTCTTCTGGCGCATTGACCGTAAGCACACACAGCGCCCCACCCGCCTGCTGCGCCGCCTGGGCCAGATGGGCCAGCGCCTGGGGCCAGAGGTCTTCTTCGGCGCAGAGCGGCACCGCCACGGCGTGGGGCCACTGCCCCTTCACCCTGTCCGCCGCCACGGCCTGCGGCTCGGCGTAACGGGCCAGATATTGCACCACGGCTTTGGAAGCAGCGTTGTGCGTCAATGCACCGCGGCCCTCAGCGGCAGTGCGGCGACAATCTGGCCTTCAACTTCCAGCCACTGGCCCAGCCGCTGCTGAATGGTGTCTTCTGTAAAATATTTTCTCGCCAGCCCCACAAACAGACTGATGTGGCGGGCCTCAGACCGCGTGATGTCCTCATAAAAATCCTTCAGTTCGCCGGGCGGCAACGCCTGGGCCACCAGACCAAACCGCTCATGGCCGCGGGCCTCCACCACACCCACCAGCAGCAGGCGGTCCAGCAGGCCTTCGTCGCGCCCCTGTCGGATGTGCCGCAAAAGCCCACCCATGTATTCATCCCGCGTGTCCGCCCCCAGCTTCAGGCCCCGTTTTTCCATCAGCGCCCACACCCGCTGAAAATGTTCCATTTCCTCCAGCGCCATCTGGATCAGCGGCGCGATGAGCGGGATGCGGTCGGGGTATTTCTGCACCAGCGAGACACCCATGGCGCTGGCCTTGCGCTCGCAGGCGGCGTGATCTGCCAGAAAAGCGTCGAAATCGCCCAGCACCCCCTGCACCCAGTCCGGTGAGGTGGGTGTCAATAACTGCACCATGGCCATGAAGGTTTCTTATCACGGTGTTGCAAAAGGGTCAACGGCCAAAACCACCACAAACCTGCCAGAAATCACCTTCTGCCTATACTTGGGAGATGGCTTCGCCCATCTTCGCCCGCCAGACGCACCACAAGGATGCCGACTCTGCCCAGGATGGACGTTATGTGTCGTTTGCAGAGGCCGCCAAGGTGGGCTGCACCGGTTGCGGCGAATGCTGCCGGGCCTGGGGCATTTCCATTGAAGAGGACCGGGCCGAACGCGTGGAGGCTTATTTCAAATCCCGCAACATGTTCCCCATGGAAAAGGAAATCTTCCAAAAGGTCACGCGGGGCGAAGGCGAAAACACCCACGAAGAAACACACATCATCCTGGACCCAAAAACAGGCGTGTGCCCTTTTCTGGCCGAAGACAAAAAATGCCTGATACACCAGCACCTGGGCTTTGAGGCCAAGGGCACCACCTGTCAGGTTTTCCCGCGCCAGCCCATGTACATTCCGGGCATCGGCGGCATGGACGGGCTGTTTTTTTCGAGCAACTACATGCTGGACCTGCTTTTTTCGGACAAACCGCTGGACATGGTGAGCCTGGGAGAATGGGTGGACGAAAAAGCGTTGTCCGGCTATTTCCCCGGCTCGAAGCTGACACCGGCGGACGTGATTGTGCTCACCCGCGCCTACAGCCATTTTTTTCAGCACGAAAAAAGCCACTGGAAACTGGCGGGACTGTTTGTGCTGTATTACCAGTTCGCCGAAAGAGAAGCCCGCGAGGGCCGCCCCCCCGCCCAGTGGAACAGCGCACGGGCCGAAGACCACCTGAAAAAACTGCTGTACCTGCTGGAGGAAATCCCCTTTCAGGCCAGCATGCAGTTGCAGATGCTGCGCATGCTGGTGGACGACGCCCTGGTGGAAGGCGGCGGGGCCAACGCGCTGATTCTGCCCACCATCGTGCGGCTTTATACCGGGCCGGATG
>CAYJOG010000422.1:0-3073 GCA_964371695.1 uncultured bacterium | reverse complement strand
GTTGCAGGTGCTGGCGCAGGATGGCCCCTGGTATGTCTATGGCCCCGGCAGCGAAGTTTTGACACCGGCGCTGAAAAAACGCTTCAAGACCATAAGAGCAAAATCACCCTGAACGCAGACTCAGGAAGTGGCCTGAAAAATGCCCTCTCCCTGAGGGAGAGGGCAGGACAGGGCTGAGTGAACACGAAGCCATGTCCGGGTGAGGGGGAAAGAAAACGCCTGCCGAAACAAGGGTTTTTTATAGGCCCGTCGTTCCCCCTCACCCGCCTCGGGTCTCGCTTCGCTCAACCCTCGGCTGCCCTCTCCCTGAGGGAGAGGGCAAATGACGGCAACGCCTTATTTGTTGGCATCAAGCCTGACTTTGCTTCAACGCGCCTGCTCAATATTGATGCGTCAGGGAAAAGTCGGTGGCTTCGCGCTGACGGTGTTTGCCGGGCAAAAATTCCTCGTTCTCGCGTGTATATCCCAGGCCAAAAGACCAGTGGGCAAACACCCTGGCCCCGGCGGAAATCCCCCACGAGGTTTTTCGCAAACGTTGCACTGTCAGCACCGTCGGGCGGTCATCGGGTGAGTGTCCGAAGCCAAAAGAAAGCTGAACATGAGACGCCGTTTTGGGCCACTGGTGACGGATTTTGAAATGGTGCGACAGCGAATCGCCAGCGCTTTTGGGGGTGTAAAACGTGCGGTAACCCAGTGTCCAGTCTCTTATGAACTGGCTCCAGCCCAGTGTGTAAAAAGTGGTTTTGCTGCTGGCAAAACGCAGGTGCCGCAAACCCAGAGACACCTCGGCGCTGGGGGCCACGCGGCCCGAATACACCTCCAGGCCATAAGACGCACGGGGGAAAAAGGACTCATCCGCCCACGCCGCCTCGGTGAAACCATAAATGTTCTGGCCCAGCTTGGGATACCACGAAAAACCCGCCTGTGTGCCCACGTCGCCAAAGCGCCGGGCGTGATTTGTAAAAACCGAAATGGTGCCGATGGAGGTTTTGCTGCTGACAGAAAAACTGCGGGTGAACCATGTCTCAAATGTTTTGTCGAAGTTCTCCACGCTGAAGCCGGTGGTGATTTTCCAGAGCGGGTCTTTTTGGGTGAGTCGCTGGTGCAGGGCCAGAAAACGTTTGTCCTCAGGCGACAGGGCCAGGGCCTTGAGCATGGCGATGAGCGCCGGTCGGGACTTGCCCAGGCTGTCAAAAATCACGGCGCGCTGATACCAGTACTCCGCATGGCGGGGGGCGATTTTCAGGCCCTCCTGAATCAGCGCCAGGGCCTCCTGATTGGCGCGGGACCACATCGCCACGTTGATGAGGGCCGTGCGGGCTTCGTGATAAGCCGGTTTGGCCGCCAGCACCTGCGCCAACTGTCTTTTGGCTTCGGGGTAATGTTTTTCCCACGAAAGCACCTGCCCCAGCAAAACCCGCAAATCATGGCAATCGGGGCACTGCTTCAGCGCTTTTTGGCAACGTGTGATGGCCTGTTTGCGTTTGCCGGAAACCGCCAGCGCCCGGGCATCCTGATAAACCCTGGCCGGGTCAAAAGACAAAGCCGCCTGAGCCGGGGCCGCGCCAGCGCCCAGCAAAAACATCACGACAAGCCAGCGGCCAGGGCCACGCAACATTTTGCCATTCTAGAACTTGTCGTCCGATTCCGGTCGCAGCTATTTGAGGGCCTTTTCTGCCGCCAAACTCAGGGTTTCGAGGCCGGTTTTCAGTTCCTCCCGCGTGGGCCAGCCAAAACCCAGGCGAAAAAAGCGCCGCGAAAGTTCAAACCAGTGGCCCGGTCCCACCCACGTGCCATATTCCTCGTTCAGCACTTTGTAAAAACGGTCTGTGTCCACCTCAAGGCCTTCGCAAAATCGTGGCAGGCCCACCACGCCGCCCTGGGGCGGCATCCATTCAAAATGCCGCTGACCCTGCATCCAGTTCTGCACCATTTCAAATCGCCCGGCGATGTCGTTTCTGATTCTGGGCAGCCAGTCGGCCCGTTGTTTCATGGCTTCGTGGGCAATGGCTTCGTCCACCACGCTGCCGCAAATCACGATCTGTTCCTTGGCGGCCAGCAGTTTTGTCATCACGGTTTCGTCCTGACACATCACCCAGCCCAGGCGAATGCCCGGCATGCCATAAGTCTTGGAGAGGCTGCACACACTGATGGCGCGGGGTGAGAGGCTGGCGGCCACGGGCAGGGCCGTGCCATAAGTCATTTCCCGATAGGTTTCATCCACCAGCAGATAGACGCCTTTTTTCTCGGCCAGCGCAATGAGGGCCTTCAGGGTGTCCAGCGTCATGAGCTGGCCCGTGGGATTGTGGGGCGTGGTGACGCTGAGCAGTTTTGTCTGGGGCAACATGGCGGCGGCCATTTCTTCGGGGTCCACGGCAAAACCGCGTTCAAACAAAAGGACCACAAAATGAATGCCGCAGCCGATGGCGCGGGGGGTCTCCAGATTGGTGGCGTAGTTGGGCCGCACCACCACCAGATGGTCTTCTTTTTCCAGAAAAGACGTGGCCACCAGAAAAAGCGCCATGGCCGCGCCTGCGGTGAGCAGCACCTGATAACCGTCTTTCAGACCAGCATCCTGCGCCAGCCAGTCCCGCAGTTCAGGCACACCCCGGTGATCGCCATAAAGCAGCACCAGTTCATTCAGGTCCAGGCCCAGGCTGCCCAGCACGGTGTCGCGCATGGAGCTTTCGGCCAAATTCTGTTTGAGGTTTCCATAACCCAGTTCCTCCGGGCTTTCCACCTCCATGGGCATTCGCACATATTTCATGACGCTATCTTAACCAAGCCCCGGCGGCCTGACCCAGCCGCCAAAGGCTTTTTCCAGCTCCATGGCCACGGCGATGGTGAGGAAGTTGCCAACAATTGGGACCCGCTCGACCCAGATTCACCTGACCCCAATCCCAATGGCGATCCCGATAACGATGGTTTGATCAACTCAGCCGAGGCACTGGCGGGAACGAACATCAACGTGTGGGATACTGATGGTGACGTATTGCCTGATGGGTGGGAAGTTCAGTACGGCCTGAACCAATTGGCAAACGATAGCGGAGACAACCCGGATTATGATTACTTC
>CAYJOG010000421.1:0-3075 GCA_964371695.1 uncultured bacterium | reverse complement strand
ATATTGATGCTCTGGCCCGTCGAACGGGCATCCACGGATGGATGCCCTGGAACCATCCGCCATGGATGGCCATGAATTTTCCCGGTTCTTGTTCCCCCGGCAGGGGTGTGGGGACAGCGTCCCCACAAAATACAGCCCACGAAATTGTTGAAATTGCGTGGTTGAAAAAACAGGTTCTCAGAACGAATAACCGGCCATCATGCCAAAGCCACCGAGATCGGTGTTTTTGTCTTCATCCAGACGGGTGTAGCGGGTTTGCAGCACAAACCCCGACCGCCACAGATAACCCGCCAGCAGATGCATGCCCGCGCCGTTGGCCTTGCCCCCGGCCACTGCCCGCTGCTGGCCCCACGAAAGGCCGCCGCCGTAATAAAAATGTCCCATGGGATTTTTGACGTTGGAGTGATGGGTGTAGGTGAGGTGCAGATATTTCTGAGCGCTTTCACGCTCAAAGCCGGGCGCGGACTGGATATCGCCAAACGCCATGCCCAAGCCCAGTCCCACGCGGTTTTTTTCACCCAGCACACGGCTGGCTTCCACTTCCACCACCGGCCCGGCGTCCAGGTTTCCTTCGCGGGGAATGTACATGCCCCCTGCCACGGTGAACTTCCACAAGCCCGGCGTCATGCTCAGCGCGTTGCGCGGCGCAATGGGGTTGGGTTTCTTTTTGGGCGCGGCCTGGGCATGAAAGGGCAGCCCCACAGCAGCGGCCATCAGGACCATGCTGGCCAGACGGGAATAACGGTTCGTCAACGGGTTGGAAGTCATGGGCGAAGGTTAGAAAAAGATGGCTCAAACAGCAAATGAAAAAGGGGCGGTTTTCACCGCCCCTTTCGGAAGAGCTTAATGAGTGTCCAGGCCTAGCCGTCAAAATCGTGGGTGCGGCGATAGAGCTGGGTGAAGTGGCTGCAGTTGTAAGGAATCGGCACCAGCGCCTCGACGCTGGCGTTGGCGATGCCCAGCGAAATGGCCCGCAGGATGCCGCTTTTGTTTTCGCCGAAAATTTCCAGGGGCATTGCGCCGAACAGTTCGCCGCCGTTTGTTTGCAGTTTTTCGCCCACACCGATCTTGAAGCCCGACTTGGGGTCTTCCATCAGTTTCTGAAGGTCCAGAATCGCCAGATTCAGGCTTTCAAAGGGAATGTCGATGTTGTTCTCTTTGAGCTGTTTTTCAAACTTTTTGGCGATTTCGGGAGCCAGGGGCGCATGACCCAGCACTTTGCCAATCAGCAGGCCTTCGCCTTCGTCCACATCGGGGTTGGTCACCTTGGTGCCGTAGATGTTCACCTGGGGCGGGTCAATGGTGCCGCCGCTGATTTTGCCCTGCACCTTGAAGTATGTGTAGAGATATTTGTCGTCATAGGCCACGGCAGTTTCAACGATGTCCATGTCGTCGGGCACAATGTCGGCGGGGTTGTCGATGTCCGAGCCGCCGGGCAGCATGTCCGCCGCCTTGGGGGGGAAGGCGCCAGCAATGGCGGGGCCTTCGGTGGTGATGTTGCCGTATTGATCCTTGATGGACAGCCACACCTGGTTTTTGCCTGCGGCGGCGGTGATTTCGCCCTCCAGCGTGGCTTCGGAGCCACCGGTGCCGCCCATGGTGATTTTCATGGAGGCGCTGGTGTTGGCGGCGCCGGCCCGGTGAAACACCGTGGCGGCCTTCACCGAGTTTTCTTCTTCGTCAGAGCTCAGCGCCAGCTTGGCCATGACCTTCACCTTTTGGCCCGCCTTGGGAGCCGCAGGGTCCATGGTCACCTCTTTGATCATGTAAAAGGTGGTGTGGGCAATGCCGCCAAATGCGTCTTCTTCTTCTTCGGCGAAGGCGCGTGGGGCAAGGGCGGCGCTGCCAGCCAATGTGGCGGCGGCCACCAGCAGAGCCGAAGGCTTAAGCCAAGCCTTCAGGGCAGAGCAGCGTGTGGTCATGGTATTCCTCCTGAACATGGTGGTTTGGTGTTGTGGTGCACGAAATTTCCTGGATTACGGGAAACGGGTTTGGGGATGGTACAGGGTGTTGGCCTCTGGGACAAGTTATAAACAGATGACCGGATTTGTCAGGATGCGGCATGTTTTTCAATCTTTATCAAAAATCAATATGTTGATGCGGGCCGGATGCCAGCGGGAGTTCACCTGCCACCGGGGAATGAGCAGTGTGGGCACAATGCGGTCGGGAAAAGGCACCTCCTCTTTTTTATCCAGCCGCAGGCCCTGCGCCGACAGAGCCGCAGAATTCTGAAAAAACATCATGGGTTGCCCCAGCGTGTTCAGAAGTCCCCGCACCGGCCCATAAAAACCCCGTTGCAGGGCGTGAAAAAATCCTTCGAGAAAAAGGTCCATCACCACCACCCGGCCCCCGGCCACCACCACCCTGGCGGCTTCAGCCAGAATTTTTTCCGCCGTGTGCTGCGTGGCGCGCACCGAGTCCTGGGCCACGTGGTGCAGCACAAAAGGAATCACCACCGTGTCAAACGAAGTGGACTTGAACGGCAGGGCGGCGGCGTCGGCACACACCGGCATTATTTTTTCGGCCCAGGGCCCCTGCCCCAGCCGCACCAAAGGCGCGTGCGCCAGGTCCAGACACACCGGCGGCATCTCGGCGGCCCCGGCGGCGAAGTTCAGCAACGGCCCGCTGCCCACCACCAGCGTGCGCCCCGACACGTGGCGGCTCAGCGCCGGGCCAGCGTTTTCATACAACCCCCGCTGGGCCTGCACAATAAACACGTCATAGTCTTCGTGGTGGCGCTCAAACCACCGGCGCGTGAGTTGCTGGTTGCGTCCGGCCATTGTCAGACAACAACAGCCGGAGCCGGTTCTTCCGCCAGCACTTCATAAATGGCCACGGGTTTGCTCTGGCCCTTCACGGTCACCCGGTCCAGTTCACGCATCACATAGTTCCCCTTCAGGCGCACACGGGTGTTTTCGGTGATCATGAACATCACGCCGTATTGCTTGGTCAGGGACTCCACCCGGCTCGCGAGATTCACCTCGTCACCCAGCACAGTGTCGTGCAGCCGCTGGTCGCTGCCGGTGTTGCCCGCCACCACCGCGCCAGCACTCACGCCAATGCCGATCTTGAAAG
>CAYJOG010000420.1:0-3075 GCA_964371695.1 uncultured bacterium | reverse complement strand
CGTCAAAGGTGTAATAGGTCTCGTCGTTCTGGCGGAAACTCTCGGCCAGCAGCGACTCAAACTGCTTGCGGCCTTCGTCGGTGATGGCGAAGACGCGGCGCTCTGGCCGGTTGCCCTCGCGTTTGCGCGAGCGCACCACAAAGCGCTTTTTTTCGAGTTTTTTGAGGGTGTAATAAATGGTGCCGCTGCTGATGTCCGTGAGGCGCGACAGGCGGCTGTCCACAATCTGCTTGATTTCGTAGCCGTGTTTTTCGCCCTCCATGAGCATGCCCAGCAGCAGCAGCGCGGCGGTGTCAAAGTGCGCCGGGCGGCTGGCGTATTTGGGCTGCATGGTGGGCGTGGGCGTGAACATGGGTGCGCGAAAAAGGAGTATAGACCAGTTTGAATAGTCAAATTTGAATAATCAAGTCCTTGTTATTCAATTTTTACCATACGCCGCCCGGCGGCGTGTGGACGCCCCTCCCCAAATCCCCGCCTCAATACCCCGCGCAAAGCGCCAGAATATGGGCTTTCCACTGTACCTGACGTTCCTGGGTTTTCACGCGGGCCAGCAGGCCGCGCATTTCCTTGCAGGCCATGGTCTTGTTTTTTTGCGCCGTGGGAATGCGCAGCTCGGCGCTTTTGTTGGTGTTCAGGTCAATCTGTATGCCCGCCGCCCGTCGCTCCATCTCCACCAGCATTTCTTCGCGCTGGGCGGCGGTGATGTCGGTGCGGGCCCGCAGTTCCTCAATCTGTCGGTCGGCCTCGGCCTTGCGCAGCAGCAGTCGGTTGCGCTCTGCCGCCAGCTTGGGGGCTTCGGCGATGATCTGGTCGTAACCAGACAGGGCCTGACGGTATTTTTCCAGTATCTCTTCCACGTCGGCAAACACCTCATCACCTCTTATCACCACCCGGCGTGCGCCAATCTGCCCCATGTGATAACGGCGCAGCGCATGGGTGGCCAGCCAAGTGGCCGTGGCGATCAGCAGCACCGACGAGAGCGCCACCAGCCAGGCCCGGGTTGGCGGCGGCGCGGCGGAACCCGACGGCGGCGCAGGGCTTGGCGCCTGCGGCGGCGGGGCTTCCGTGGCCAAGCCGTTGCCGGAGGGGTTCTCCACCTAATCATCTTAACCTGTCTGCACCGCACGCGTGAAGAGGGGGTTTGTCACGTCCTTTCTGCAAGTTGGTATTAACATCCCCCCGTGCAGACACTCAAGCTGGGACACACCAATCTTTTTGTTTCAGACATCGCCTTTGGGGCCTGGGCCGTGGGCGGCAACCACTGGGGCCCCAGCGACGACGCCACCAGCGTGGCTGCCATGCAGGCCGCCATTCAAAACGGCTGCACCCTTATCGACACCGCCCCCGCCTATGGCCAGGGCCACAGCGAAGAACTCGTAAAAAAGGCCATGTTGGGCGCGCCCCACACCGTGAAGGTGGCCACCAAGTGTGGTTTGGTGTGGGACGACCAGGGCAGGCTGCGTGTGGACAATTCCCCCGAAAACCTGCGGCGCGAGGTGCGCGAAAGCCTTCGCCGCCTGGGTGTGGACGTGATTGACCTGTACCAGATTCACTGGCCCGACAAAAACACGCCGGTGGAAGACACGCTGGCCCAGATGCGGGCCTTTCGGGACGAAGGGCTGGTGCGCCACTGGGGGGTGTGTAACTTTGAAGGGGATCTGCTGCGTCAGGCAGTGGCCGCCGGGGCCAGCACCGTGCAGACGCCCCTGAACCTGCTGGAGCAACGCACCGTGGACACCGTGTTGCCCATCGCCCTGCAGCACGGCCTGGGGGTGCTGGCCTATGGCCCCCTGTGCCGGGGCCTGCTCACGGGCAAATACACCTCGCCCCCGGTGTTTGCGGGTGACGACATTCGCGGCAAAGACAAAAACTTTCAGGGCAAGCGTTTTGCCGACATCAGCGCTGCGGTGGAAAAACTCAAACCCCTGGCGGCGGAACTGGACAAGACCGTGGGTCAACTGGCCCTGATGTGGGTGCTGAGCCGACCCCACAGCATGGTGGCGCTGGCGGGGGCGCGCACACCGGCCCAGGCCCTGCACAACCACGGGGCCAGCGGTTTCAAGCTGAGCCGCGACAGGCTGGCCCGTGTTCAGGCCGCCGTGGCGGACGTGGTGAGCCGGGATTAACCATGACCCAACGCCCCGACAGTCTCGATGGCCTCACCAACGTGGTGATGGCGCGCAAAAACCTGTCCAGCGCCCTGTTCTGTTTTTTTGACCTGCGGCGCACACTGGTGGGGGTGGAGGCGGCCCGTTTTGCAGCAGAGCTGGAGGACGTGACAAAGGACTACTTCAACGACTTTCACGCCGACAACCAGAGCACCGCCCGCGAGGCCCGCACGGTGGCTTTTCTGCGCACCGCCAGAAACCTTTGCCACGCCGCGCCCCCCGGCGATTTCAAGGCCGCCTGGGCCAGGCCCATCAACGACATGATGCTGAACAGCCACGGCTTGGTGGTGCTGATGCACAACGACAAATTCGCCCTGGAGCAGGACGCCGCCCGGCTGGAAGCCGTGCTGGGAAACCTGGGGCCGCGCCTGAGCGTGTGGGGCGCGCTGCGCGAAGAAAATTACACCCACCGGGAGTTTCAGCAGTATCTCGCCATGTATGCCCCCCACCGCAAAAACGGCCGCGACGCGCCCCTGATGTGCCTGCTGCCGGTGAATAAGACGGCAGAGTGGTGGAACACCGACATCCTGCGCCGCCAGCACTTTTTTTATCCCCGTTATGACACGGCGGGAGAAATGGATCAGCGGCGGCATTTCCACCTGGGGGCCGAACACGTGAAGCTGTTTTTTCGACGCCTGTATCACAGCACGGTGGGTTATCAGCGCGAAAACGCCTTTGATTTCCTGGCCGGATTTGAAATGGCCGAAAACCGTCTGGATGCGTTCAAGACGCTTTTAACCGCCCTGCGGAACACGGCAGAGAACCCGGAATGGGCTTATGTGCGCGAGGGCACGCTTTATTTTGGCCGCCGCACCGAAACCGCCGCCGCACTGCTGGAGAAATAGGTCAAATTCATGTTTGACGTAGACAGGTGGCAGGGCCAGTCCTTGCCCTCTCCCTCAGGGAG
>CAYJOG010000419.1:0-3077 GCA_964371695.1 uncultured bacterium | reverse complement strand
GGTTATCCCCGCACGGCCCTGGATTTGGCGGGCAAGTTCGGCAAGGACCTGCTGGGCCTCACGGTGCGCAAGAACTTTCTTTACCTCATGGGCGCTGGCCTGAAACGATCGGGGGCCGGGCCGGGGGGAAAAAACAGCCGCGACCTGTGGGAGATCGCCCTGTTCAACGGCGTTTTGTGGGTCGGGCTGGTGATCACGGGCTGGTGGTGGGTGTATCTGGCCCTGTGGCTCGCGCCGCTGCTCACGGTGTTGCAGGTGGTGCTGCGGTTCCGGGGCTGCGCCGAGCACGCCGCCGTGCCCGACGAAAACAACCCGGTGCTGAACGTGCGCACCACACTGGGTAATCCGGTGAGCCGCTTTCTGGTGGCCCCGCTGTTTGTGAACCACCACCTGGAGCATCATCTTTACCCGGCGGTGCCCCACTATCACCTGCCCGGTGTACACCACGCCCTGAAAGAAAAAGGCGCGCTGAGTGGCGCGCTCATCTGCCCCGGTTACTTTGCGCTGGCCAAAAGCCTGCTCAAGCGGAGTACGTAGGACAAAGTCCTTTAACAGGGTGTTGATAAACACCCTGAAAATACATGAGTTTGCGAGGAGTCATTCCAGATGCCCATTGGGGCATCTGGCCGAGTAAATGCGATAGCGGATTTTGCCGCTTGCAGGGGTCAAAAAACCCCTGCAAAAGCGCTGTTTTGCAAGGGCTTTGCCTGAGCAAAACAGGTTGAGAAAGTCCACGAGGGACTTTCTCAACACCCGGTTAAGGCAAAATCTTATTGGTGTTTTATACATTGCCCGGCGCTGTCGCGCCGCTGGGCGCGCCCGGCAGCATCAATATGCTGCCGCAATCCCAAAAGACCTCCCGCGCCCATTACCCGGTTTCCGGCGGCGCTTTGCACCACCGGAAACCACCCTCTCCCATGCAAAGCACGGGAGAGGGAAAAAAAGCCGCGCTCTTTTCCTTCTCCCGTCCGAAGGATGGGAGAAGGTGGCGCGTGAGTAGGGCGGGCGTCCTCGCCCGCCTGAGCGCGAAGCGCGAAACTGCCGGATGAGGGCATGAAACAAAAAGCAAGAACCACCTCTTTTCTTTATGTTTGACTAGATTCCCGCTTTCGCGGGAATGACGCCATCCAGGGTGGGGCTTTCAGGCGCTGCCTGATACACCAACTCCAAAAACACTCATGTTTTTTGCCCGCCAAGGGGGCCTTGCCCCCGCTGGCGGTACGTTTATAAAGTCCACGACGGACTTTATAAACAGATTCTAACACTCACCGGTACAGCCGCACCTTCACGCGCCACGCCGCCACCAGCATCAGGGCTGTGCCCCCCAGGGCCAGGGCCAGACCCCGCCACACCACCCCCAGCGGATCCAGCCCTCCCAGCACCGCCCCACGGCTCAGTGTCACGGCGGCGTTCAGCGGCATCACCTGACTGAAGGGCTGCAACCAGTCCGGCAGCGCCCCCACCGGAAAAAACACCCCTCCAAAAAGAAACATGGGGCTGATGAAACCCGTGAGGTAGTAATGAAAAAAGTCATAACTGTAGGCCAGACTGGTGGCCACCAGACCCGCCGCGCCAAAAAACAGCGCTGCCGCCGCCGCCGCCAGCAAAATGCCCGGCACCGCGCCCCAGGGCACCAGGCCAAACACCAGCATCACCGCCAGCACAGAGGCCCCGGCCACAAACCCCTTGGTGGCCGCCCACAACCATTCCCCGGCGATGACTTCCTCCAGCGAAACAGGCGTGGAGACGATGGCGTGATAGGTTTTCTGGTGTTCAAAACGGGTGAAGGCGTTGTAGCAGGCCTCCAGCGTGGCGGCGTACATGGTGCTGGACATGGCCAGACCAGGGGCCACGAACTGCACATAGGGCACACCCTGCACCTGCTCCACCAGTCGCCCCAGCCCCAGGCCCACCGCCGCCAAAAACAACAACGGCTCCCCCAGGTTGCCCAGCAGGCTGGGGGCCAGAAACCGCCGCCACACCATGAAGTCCCGCGCCCACACCTTGAGCGCCAGACGACCGGGGAGTTGGAGGGTAAATGACGATTTCATAAACGCCTTGACACTGGATTGTGTTTTTCTTCGCTAAAAAGAAGCGCCAGCTTACATTTTGGTCCGCCGGTTTCATCCGTGAAACCTTGCGGACGACGCCGCACGGTCCAGACCCACCCGTTTTTCCTGAAAGCCCTTTTCCCCTGGAAAGCTCCGAATTCATTTTTACCACATCTCCATCCGCTCTGGACCGGCGGCGGAACGGGCCATCCATGGCCCTTGGCGGGCTGATTCTTCGCAGCCCTGCTCGAAATCACGGCGGGCCTTCGGCTGGCGGCGCCGGGGCATTGGCCGGGTTCTGGCGGATGTGCTCAATGGCCTGCATGAGCACCGCCGTGATTTCGGCCTGGGCCTGGGGGGCCTCCACCAGCAGCCGCGAGAGCACCTCTCCGCGTGAGGACACCACATAGCGGGGCGGCAACTGGTTCAGTGCCAGGGCCAGCACATCCAGCCGGACCTTTTCGTTGGCCGCCAGTTCACCCAGTTCCGCCATCAGGCGATCCAGTGTGTCTCGCACCATTTCTTCCATCAGGTTAAAAAGTTGCACAGACACAAGTATAGGAAGTGACCGGACACTCCCCGTTAAAACATTGGCAAAATCCTTATTTTTCTTCCTTTTTTGGAGTAGGCGCGGTGTCCCCACCGCGCACAAATCAAAAGAAAATCATTGATTTTTGCTATTTGCGGCGCTGGAGACACCGCCGCTACTCCGGGAAAGTGTCGCTATGGGCAAGAAGCCTGCCCCACCAAAAAACTGGAGGATGGCCTGCTAAACTCCCCCCATGCTCCGTTCGCGTGTGTTGGCCTGGGTGGCTCTTTCGGTGATGGCCCTGCTGGGTGTCGCCATTTATGGTGTGAGTGGGTTTTTCATGGACATGGTGCTGCACCCGCCCCGCCAGACCCCCCAGGCCACACAGGCCAAGCGCTGGCACCCCTACGTCAAACCCCAGGACGTGGGCCTCACCCCCCAGCCCCTTGGTTTTTACAGCGCGGTAGACCAGATTCACCTCACGGGCTGGTTTATTC
>CAYJOG010000418.1:0-3081 GCA_964371695.1 uncultured bacterium | reverse complement strand
GCCCAACCCCATTGACCTGCTGGTGCTGGGCGAAACCGAAGAAGAACATCTGGCCCGCCGCGACAATCCACTGGCCCCAGTCGCGCCACTCGCCGCGCCCGAACCCGCCGCACCTGCACCCGCAGCCCCGGCAGAGTCGTTCATCACGCCGCCGCGGCGTTTTGGCCAGGCCCCCCGCTCGCCTCGCCAAACCATGCTGGCCGAAAAAAAATCCACCGCCGCGCCCGATGCAAAAGAAACCGTCCCTCCACAAAAAGGCGAAACCTTGGCCATGGCAGACAGAACCCCCGCCCTGCCGCCCACCGCCGCGCTGTCTGACACCGCCCCGCTTTCGTTTTCTCCCCCCGTGTTTCTGCCCGATGGCCGCCGGGTGCTGAACCTGCGCGAGGTGCTGCGCTCGGTGATGACCGACAACAAGGAACTGATGGAAAAACGCGCCAAGCTGGACGAACTGGCCGCCGGTGAACTGGGGCTGGCCAGCCGCTTCAGCCCGCACTTCAACATGGTGGCCAAGTGGGACCGCGACAAGAACGGTTTTCTGAGCCAGAACTTTCCGCCGCTGGAACTGAGCACGCTCACCAACAGCGGCGTGAGTTTTGGTTCGTCGGGGGGCCTGGGCGGCGGCGGCGGACTGGACCTTGGCGGGTTGGACCTGGGCAGTCTGGACCTGGGGGGTCTGGACGCCAGCAGTCTGGCGGGCCTTGATCTCTCCAGCTTCGACACCAGCAGCCTGGACCTGAGCAGCATTGATCTGAACAGCCTGGACACCAGCAGCCTGGGGGGCCTCGACCTGAGCAACCTCGACACCAGCAACCTGGACCTGAGCACCGTGGACCTGAACTCGCTCAACCTGAACGACCTTGCGGCCAGCAACCCCGACCTGCTGAGCCAGGTGCTGGGGGGCGCGGGCGGCAGCGGCGCACGGGGCGTGAACATTCAGGAGGACACGCGCCTGAGCGTGCAGTTTGCCCGGCGGGTTTATGAGTTTGGCCGCGAGAACGTGCAGGACGTGCAGCAGCGCGAAAAACGGCGTCAGTCTTATGTGGACTACGAAAAAAAACTGCGGGAATTGTTGGCCGAGGCCCGCAAAAAGTTCTTCACCGCCCTGCTCAAGGAAAAACAGATCACCGTGCGCGAGCAACTGCTCACCGAGTTCCAGAAAAAACACGAACGCCTCAAGACCCGTTTTGAGCAGGCCCAGGACATTCTGAAAATCGACGTGCTCACCTCAGAGCTGGACGTGCTCAACGAGCGGCTGGTCATCAACGGTCTGGACAAGGAAAAACTCTCCTCGGCCATTGCGCTGGCGAAACTCATGGGCCGCAAATATGACGCCAAAGAGGTGTTCACCGGCGACCTGGACAGGTTCCCCTTCACCGAAGACGACGTGGTGCGCGTGACCAACCAAAACAGCTACGCCAGCCACCTGCTGCGCGAACAGATCAACGAGCAGCAGCAGATATTGAAGGACATGGTGTGGACATGGCGGCCCAGCATGGCGCTGCGCGGCGGCATTGAATATCGACACGCCTCGCTGGGGGTGGGGTTGAACCAGTCGGGCGGCACGTTTGGCGTGGACGTGGGGGCGGAGGGTTACATGAACCTGCCCGACCTGAACATGGATGCCTTCAACGGCGACAAACAGAAATACGCCGTGAACATCGGCCTGAACTGGCCCTTTTACAGCGGCAAAGACCGCGCCGCCGTGATGAACCGCGAGCGGGCCGTGCTGGCCCAGCTCAAGGCCAAACAAAAGATTCAGCAGGAGCTGGAAGAACAACAGGCCCGCACGGCGTTCCAGACCCTGCGCGAAGCCCGCGAGCGCGAGCGGTTGCAGGCCGAGCGGGTGAACATCAGCCGCCGGCGTTTGCAGATCACCCAGGTGCTGCGCGACAGCGGCAAGGTGAGCGAAGTGAGCCTGGAAACTTTCCGCGACCGTTTTTTCTCCGATCAGGATTCACTCTTTCGCGAGCAGAACAACGTGATTGAGGTGCAGGAAACCCTGCGGGAACTCATGGGTGTGTTTGAGTAAAAAGGTCCTTTGTCTTTTCCAGCTTTCAACCTCCAACGTCCTTCCTGTTATAGTGTCCGCCGCACAACGCCATGCAGATACTCCGCTCAAAACTCAACACCTCCGCCGCAGCCTTTGCCGAAAACAAAGAGGCCAATCACAAGCTCATCACCAAGCTGGGCGAGGCGCTTAAAAAGTCCCGCGAGGGGGGCGGCGAGAAATACGTCACCCGCCATCTCGACCGTGGCAAGCTGCTGCCCCGCGAGCGCATCGAGCTGCTGCTGGACCCCGGCACGCATTTTCTGGAGCTGATGCCCCTGGCGGGTTTTGGCGACAAAACCACCGTGCCCGGCGCGGGCAGCGTGGTGGGCATTGGCGTGGTGAGCGGCGTGGAGTGTCTGGTGGGGGCCAGTGAGGCCACCGTCAAGGGCGGCATCATCCACCCCAAGGGTCTGCTCAAGGGCCGCCGCGCCCAGGACATCGCCCTGGAAAACCGCCTGCCCTACATCAGTTGCACCGAATCAGGCGGCGCGAAACTGGAAGACCAGAAAGCCCTGTTCGTGCCCGGCGGCGCAGCCTTCCGCGACATCACCCGCAGCAGCAAACAGAAGATTCCCACCCTCTCGCTGGTGTTCGGCAACTGCACGGCGGGCGGGGCCTATATTCCCGGCCTGTCCGATTACGTCATCATGGTGGACAAAGGGGCCAAGGTGTTTCTGGCAGGCCCGCCGCTGGTGAAGATGGCCACCGGCGAAGTCACCGACGACGAAACCCTGGGCGGCGCCGAAATGCACAGCAAAATCAGCGGCGTGTCTGACTATTTCGCACCCGACGAAATGGAGGCCATCCGCATCGCCCGCGACGTGGTGGGTTCCTGGCACTGGCGCAAAGAGGGGCCGGGGCCAACGCAATCACCCGAAGACCCCCTCTATGACCCCGACGAACTGCTGGGCATCATCCCCAAAGACGCCAAGATTCCTTATGACATCCGCGAGGTCATCGCCCGCATTGTAGACGGCAGCCGGTTTCACGAGTTCAAGGCGGTGTATGGCACAACCCTCGTGACGGGC
>CAYJOG010000417.1:0-3083 GCA_964371695.1 uncultured bacterium | reverse complement strand
GTCCAGATCGGTGCCGCCCTTGCTGCTGGTGACGGTGTGGGCTGCGCCGTCCATGTTAACCCACACTACCTTCTCGCCTTTTTTGACTTCGAGGTGCATGGGGGAATAGGTCATGTTCTGGATTTTGACCACATGGGTGCCCGCCGGGGGGTGTTCCATGTCAAAACCCAGGTGGGGCTGGGCCGTGGTGTGGGTGAGCGCGAGGCGCGCCGCCATGCGCTGGGTGTAAGCCTCCCAGGATTGCTGCAAAGCCTCGCGCATGAAGGTGTCGCGGTCACCCGCGCAGGCGGGCAGGGTTTTGGCGTCACCCATCAGCACCATGCCGGGGGTCTTGTTCACGCAATGGCCCTTGCCCCGGCTCATCACAATCACGTCGGCCCCTTTGGTGGACATCACCTTCACCATGCCCGCCGGTTTGGCCCCGTTGTCCATGTAGAAGTTTTCTTCAACCCGCACCTGATCAGAATGCGGTTCGATCTCCTTGTCGCGGGCCGGGTCGTCCATCATTTCCATGTCCACCACCGCCACGCCAAAACTGCCGTTGCCGGTGATGATGTTCTCCGCCACCACGCTGGTGTCGAACGCCAGAATGAGAATGCCCGTGCCCGGCGGCACCTTGGCCACGTTGCTTTTGGGGTCGGCGAAGTTCTTGAGATTGTTGTTGATCACGAAGTTGCGCAGGATGCGTGTGGTGTTGCCGGTTTTTTCTTTCAGGCCGGGCAGCATATAGGCCAGGATGCCGCCGGTGTTGTTGATGACCAGATTGTTCTCTACCACCGCGTTTTCGCTGTTTTCGATTTCAATGCCCATCACGCTTTCGGTCACCACGTTGTTGCGCACCAGAATGTCGCGGCTCTGGCCCACATAAAGCCCTGCGTCGGCCACGCGGGTGGTGCGGGTGTTTTCCACCACCACGCCGGTGCAGTTGACGGGATAGATGCCATAAAGCCCGGCGTGATCAATGTCCAGGTCGGCCAGATAGACATTTTTGGCCCCCTGCACCGTCACGCCGTTGCCTTTGTAGTCCTGGGCGCGAAAGCCGGTCATGCGGAAGTGGTCGCCGCTGGCGATCACACCATCGGGCAACACCATTTCCCCCTTCAGCACAGGGCGTTTGCCGTTTTCCACCAGGCCCTTGAGGGTGATGTAGGGCTTGTCGATGGAGACCGACTCGTGATAACTGCCTGGCTCCACCACAATGGTGTCACCGGGGTTGGCCTTGTTCACGGCGTCCTGGATTTTTTCGCCGTTTTTCACCCGCAGTTCGGTGGCGGTGGCGGGCAGTGCGCCCAGCAGGGAGACGGCCAGCAGGAGACGAAAAATCGAAGTTGTTAAGGGTTGTTTAAGCATCGTGTGCCTCGTTCGCTTCAGGACGTATAAGTTAAGAAACGGATAAGAAGAAATGAATGGGGCGTCACTGTAGTGGCCAACCCAAAGCCCCGCAAACAAAAAGCCGGGCATGGCCCGGCTTGTGCGGTCATGGACGACCGCACCCGAAAACTGAAGCTTTGGAAAAGCTTGGGTTTTCGCCATCTGGTCTGGGCTTTGCCTGGACCAGATTGGGTTTATAAAGTCCAGGATGGACTTAATAAACGGTTCATTGGAGGGATGGGGAAGGGGTGTCTCAATCAGCTTGCCATTTTGCGTTTGCCCACCAGTTTGTAACCGGGCAGGTCTTCTTTGAGCCACTTGGGAGCCATGTTGACCGGCACGGCCATGTCTTCTTCCAGCACTTCGTGGGTGCCAAACACCTTGTCCCAGAAATCGGTGCTGAAGCCGTAGTTGGCCTTGGGATTTTTGAAGTGGTGAATCATGTGATGGCGGTAGAGATATTGCTGGTGTTGGTCGGCGGGCAATTCCTCGTCGGCATGGCTCACCAGATGAATACGTTCATAAAACACCCAGTGGGTCATCAACCCCGCCATGAGGGGAACAGCCCGCTTGGGGCCAATGGCCACCGAAAGCCCGGCGGTCAGGCCAATGCTCACCTTGGGCACCAGGTCTTTCAGCTCCATCAGGGCTTCGCCCCAGGTGAGGTCGTTGTAGCTGGCGGGGTCGCGGTGGTGATAGGTGTGCTCGTTCACGCCGGTGGTTTCTTCGTTGGGGTTGTGGAACACCCAGCGGTGAAAGGCGTATTCAAAGGCAGGCCAAGCGGCATAACCGGCGGCAAACCACATTGCTTCCTTGAGCATGGAACCCCTCCGAGTTGGTCAATTGATTACAATTGCATCGTACCGGTCCTAAATCGTCAGCACAAGCACAAAAATGGGGCGGGGAAGGGGGTGAACCTGCAAAAACCCACTGTTGCGGGCCATGAGTTTGCGAGGAGTCTTTCCGGATGCCCATTGGGGCATCTGGCCGAGCAAAAGCGATAGCGACTCGCCCCAAAAGCCGAAGTGTTGAAAACACTGAGGCTTTTGCCCGCCAAGGGGGGCTTTGCCTCCGCTAGCGGTTAAGTTTATAAAGTCCACGACGGACTTTATAAACAGGTTCTAAAGTTCTTGGGTTAAGCATTCAAGTGAGCGGGCGATAATCCAAGGAGGATGTCCCGGCTTTTTCGTGCCTCAATAATGTCTTGCCTCAGCCTGATGCTGGTGTTGGCCATGGTCGGCTGCGGAGGCGGCAAGGGGGGGGGAAGAGGGGGGGGGATGGTCAAGACCACCACACCGGCCAGTCTGGGACAAAACCTTTCCCCTGCCTCTGCCAAGCCCATTCAGGGGCTGGACCCGGCGGCTGTGGTCTCCAAAGAAGTGCCGGGGGCGAGCTTTTTGCCCCTGACCGGGAACACCCCCGTCAGTTCGCCCACAGGGGTTGCCCCCCGTCTCGCTGGCCAGACTGTGCTGGCTTACGCCGAGCCGGTGGACCCGGAACACGCTGCTGCCGACGCCGCCAAAATGGGGGGCGTCCTCACTGGTGTCAGCCCCGATGGCCAGTTTTATACCGTGAGTCTTTCGGGATCTCCCCCCACCGGCCGCTTTGCCACCCACGCACCTGGCCCGGCGCGGAGTGTGCCCAATGTGCTGATGGCGCGGCAACACGACTCCCAACGTCAGGCCCAGGCGCTGAGCTCCATCCGCCCACTC
>CAYJOG010000416.1:0-3089 GCA_964371695.1 uncultured bacterium | reverse complement strand
GTTTTCGTATGTCGGTGATGGAAGCGGCGTTGCCACAACGGGTGGAAAAATCCATCGAAGCCATCATTCCCAGCAAGGCTGTAGAGGAAATGGCCAAACTGCTGCCCGACGAAGGCGAAGTGGAATTGATTTTCAGCCACAAGGAGGACATGGGAGACGAAAGTCACATGCAGTCCCTGAACGTGAAGTGGGCCGGTTATGACGTGACGTTTCGCCTGATTGATTCGCCTTATCCCGACTGGAAAAGGGTGATGCCCAAAGAAAAACTGGGCTCGGCCCGTTTCACACGTCAGGAGCTGGCCACGATGATCAAAAGCCTGATGGCGTTTTCCAGCGCCTCCAACGAGTTTGAGCAGGGGGGCTTGGTGCGGCTGAAGGTGAGTGATGGTGTGTTATCCGGCATCAGCAAATGGGAAAACGAAGAGGCTCACTTTGAGTTTGCCGTGCAGCAAACCGGTGCAGACGTGGAAATCACTTTTGATGGCCGGTATTTTCTGAGCCTTTTTTCTGCCGTGGGCAACAGCGCTGGAGAAGAAATGGTGTTTGAGTACACCGATGCGCTGAAACAGGGCGTGTTGAAGTTCACCGAAGACCCCGGCTTCACCTATGTCATGATGCCCATCCGGGGGCAGTGAGAAAAAAACCAGTGGTTCATTCGACTTAAAATGAGTAGCAGCGATGTCCCCATCGCTGCTGCCATAATGCGGTGGGGACACCGCACCTACTCCTCATTTTTTACCAAATGAACCACCAGGCCCTCCGCCGGTTATTGCATCACCTGGCCGCCATCCAGCGTCACGGCCTGGCCGGTCATGTTGCGGCAGGCCGGGCTGGCGAGGAAAAGCACCAGTTGGCCAATTTCCGCCGGGTCCAGAAATTCGCCCAGGGGGACGCCCCGCTCTGCGGCGGTGCGGGCAGATTTTTGAGAGGTTTTCATGGCTTTGGCCATGTCCTGAAGGCCCTCGGTGGCCATGCGGGTGTCTGTCCAGCCGGGGCAGATGGCGTTGACACGTATTTTTTGTGGCGCCAGTTCCAGAGCCAGCGCCCGGACAAAACCAATGACGCCGTGTTTACTGGCGCAATAGGCCGTGTAACCGGGCACGCCAAACCGCCCCAGCACCGAGCTGATGGCCAGAATGCTGCCCCCCTCTTTCACCAGCGGCAACAGGGCGTGGGTGACATAAAAAACGCCCGTCAGGTTGGTTTGCACCACTTCGGCCCAGCGGCCAGTGTCGGGTGACCGAATGGGCGTGGGGCCACCGATGCCCGCATTGTTCACCAGCAGGTCCAGTTGGACGCCGGCCGCCTTGAGGCGTTTGGTCAGGCTGGCGGCCTGGGTGGGCTTGGCCACGTCCAGTGTTTCCAGCCGGATGGGCTTGGGTGGTTGTGAAAGGACAGGAGAGGTTTTGACCGCCTGAGACAGCGTGGTTTTGTTCCGGGCGGTTAAAATCAGTGAATAACCGGCCTGGGAGAGGACCTCTGCCGTGGCCAGACCAATGCCGCGGTTTGCGCCGGTGATGAGGGCTGTTGGCATGAAACACCACCTTTTTCAGGGTAATTGATTAAAAATGCCGTCAAACCGGCTGAAATAAGAGACCAGAATGGGATTGCTGAAAAGCGTGGCGCGGTCGGTCAGGCCCCGTGAGACCGCGCCGGGGCCGATGCGATAACTGGCCAGCGCCAGACGGCTGGCGTCCGGGTCTGTCGCATAAACATCCAGGGCGCGGCGCAGATAGGTGGCGGCCCCCAGGGCGTTCTGAAAGGGGTCAAAGGGGTCGGCCACCCCCAGATCGGCGGCGGTGCCCGGCATGAGCTGGCCCAAACCCGCTGCGCCGGTGGGGCTTTGATCCAGCGGGTTGAAGTTGCTTTCCACCTGCACCACGGTCACCAGAAAAGAAAGAGGCACACCGGCCTGTGTGCTGGCCTGGCTCAGTGCCAGGGCCACCCGGTCCACCTCTTCAGCCGCAAGGTGTGGATTTTCGCGCTGAATATGATCCCGCAGCCAAACCAGTTCTGAGGGCAGGGCCTGGGTTTCTTCTGGCATTTCTTCCAGTCCTTCGGGGAGCGGCGGGGGTTCCTGACGGTCTTTGGCGGGGTGAGTTTTGTGTTTCCGCTGTTTGGCGGGGGGTGTTGTTTCCTCTTCAGGCCACCGGCCCACATGGCCATAACCGGCGGGTGGGTCTGGCCGGGAAGAGGTTTGCGCAGAAGAAATCTCTGAAGGGGGCTGTTTGTGTTTATCCTTTTTGGATTTACCCGAGTGCCAAAAACCGGCAGCAAGGGCGCTCACAAGCAGAATGGTGGTGGCGTCCATGGCTAGAGGGTCTCCTCCAGGGGAAATTTGCTGAGAATATCCAGCAGCATGTTGTCGTCATAAAAGTGGATCACCAACTGACAGGAGCTTTTTCCCACGCGCACCTCCACCTTGGTGGCGAAGTATTCCTCCAGAGCTTCGGCGGCGGAGCGATAGAGGGGGTTTTCTGAAAGGGGGGCCTCTTCCAGCACCTGCGGCCGGGCGTTAGTCACCTTTTGGGGCTTGGCTCGCAGGCGGCATTCCAGCTCCATTTTTCGCACCGACCAGCGGTTTTTGGCCGCTTCCTGCGCCAAAGCCAGTTGAACGGCTGGGTTTTCCACCGTGACCATGGGCCGGATGTGGCCCTCGCTCAGCAGGCTGTTTTCCAGAAAATCCAGCACTTCTTCTCCCATGGAAAGCAGGCGCAACGAGTTTGAGACCGAGGCCCGGCCCATGCCAAGCTCTCTGGCGATTTCCTCGTGGGTCCAACCCAGGGTGTCCTGCACCCGCTTGAGGGCGCGGGCTTTTTCAACGGGGTTCAGGTCGGTGCGCTGCAGGTTTTCACTCAGGCTTTCCAGATAGGTGTCTTTTTGGTGTTTTCCCAGGGCGCGCACCACGGCGGGAATCGTGTCCAGGCCCGCCAGTTGAGAGGCCCGCCAGCGACGTTCACCGGCAATGAGCAGATACCCCTCCCCCTCTTTGCGCACCACCACGGGCTGCAGCACACCAAACCGCTAGATGCTGTTGGCCAGCGTTTCCAGGCCCTCTTCATCAAAGGCCCGGCGAGGTTGTTTGGGGT
>CAYJOG010000415.1:0-3089 GCA_964371695.1 uncultured bacterium | reverse complement strand
CCCAGTCTCCCTCCGCCATCACACCGCTGCCGCAACGGCCCGCCGTGGCGTTGTCGGCGTCCCGTCCGCCGCCCCGGCCCCTCAGCCCTTCGGCCAGCCTGCCTTTTCCCATGGCGGGGGGGTTGCCGCCGCCGCTGCCCTCGCTGGATGGTGTGCTGGGCTGGGACTTTGGCGCACCCGGCCCCCGCGAGCCGTTCCCGGACCCCGCCCCAGGCCAGGCTTTTCTGGAGGCGGACAAGATTGATTACCACAACAAAAACCAGGACATCCGCGCCGAGGGCCAGGCCCGTTTCGCTTACCGCGAGATGAGCCTTTCCGCGCCCCTGGTGTATGTCCACGAAAGCCGCGAAACGCTTTATGCCAAGGGCAAACCGGTGGACCTTGTTTTTCGCGGACACACCCTGCACACCCAGCGTTTGCATGTGGATTTTCTGAAACGGACGCTGAAGGCCCGGGGCGGCGTCACCCTCAAGCGCCGCGCCCCCCAACCGGCAGAAAAAACCCTCTCGGCCTCAGCCGCCACAGAAGACAAAGACGAAGAACCTCTGGTCCGCACCATCAAAAAAAGGGCCACGCGGCTGGTGGCCCGGTCACTGGACGTGACATGGGCCGAGGGCGAAGGTTTTTTGAGCGCCAGCGGCAAGGTGCTGGTGGAACAGCCCAAGTGGCGGCTCACCAGCCGCCGCCTTTGGCTGGATGAAAAAGACGCCGAAACCCACGCCGTGGGAGACGTGGTGCTGCGCCTGAGCGACAGCCGCTGGCTGATTGACGAAGACGTGCTGCCCGACACCAAACTTTCCCGCGCCCTTCAGGACGACCCCGTCACCCTCACCACCCCCCGTCTGGATTATTCCCAGAAGAAAAAAATCGCCCACTTTCAGGGGCCGGTGAAAATCAGGCAGCCGCAGAAAACCTTCACCGCCAGCGACGTGACGGTGCTGGAGCGGGAGAACCGCACCCTCTTCAAGGATTTTCATTTTGAGCAGAGCGAAAGCGAATGGCTGCTGGAAAAAGGCGTGGTGGGTTCCGTGCCCCAGCAGGTGCGCCGCGACATGGACAAACGCCTGACCGCCCAGAGCCGCCACGCCGTGCTGGACCGGGCGAACAAAAAGTTTCGCATGACGGGCCGTGTGCGGGTGTGGCAGGGCGAGCAGTTCATCCGGGCCGGCAAACTCACCTTTGACGAACAGGGCCAGAAACTGGAACTGTTTGACCACGCCCGTGTGGAAGACAAAAACACCCGGGAGTTTTTGCAGGGCGAACATTTGGTGTATAACCAGCACACGGGGCGGTTCGAAGCCTCTGGCGCGGTGCGCCTGAAAATCAGGATTGAACGAGAGAACGAGGAGAATCCGGCGATTACCCCATGACACCCGTTGCAAAAATGAAGCCGGCGACACCCAGACAGACCCGGTTATTTTTTGCCCGGATGAATGGCTGATTTTGCCTTGAGATGAGATTGATATGAGTGACGTGGCCATGAAAGCACTGGTGAAGCTGAACACCGTTTTTGACCGGCAGGGCGAGCCGCTTTTTCTGGTGGGCGGCACCGTGCGGGATTTTGTGCTGCAACGGCCCCTGAAAGACGTGGACGCCGCCTGCCGCGCCAGCGCGGAAACCTTTGAGCCGTGGCTGGCCAAAGCCGGATTCAAACCCTTCCGGCGCAACAACAAGGGGGTTTTTCAGACGGTGGGCGTGGTGGTGGACGGCGTGTTGTTCGACATCACACCCTTTCGCAGCGAAGACCACACACTGGAGACAGACCTGAGCCTGCGGGACTTCACCATCAACGCCATGGCGGCCCCGGCCACGGGCCTGGAAATCAGCCGCGTGATTGACCCCTTTGGCGGCCTGCGCGACCTGAACAACCACCTGCTCAACACCCCCTCCGAGCCTTTGGCCATTCTCACCGACGACCCCCTGCGGGTGCTGCGGGCCGTACGGTTTTGCCTGCATTTTGGCCTCACCGCACACCCCCGGCTCATCGAGGCCATGCAGCAGACAGCCCCGCTGGTGAGTTTTGAACGCCTGAGCGGCGAGCGCCTGCGCGACGAACTGCTCATCATTTTCAACACCGCCGCCCCCAGCGAGGTGATCCGCTTTTTTGACCGCATCGGTGTACTGGAAAACCTGTTTCCCGAAATCCACGCCATGAAAGGCATGGCCCAGAACGCCCAGCAGCACCACAAGGACGTGTTCGAGCACACCCTGCTGGTGATGGACAACGCGGCGCGGCTGCGGCAAGACGCCGTGTTCATTCTGGGGGCGCTGCTGCACGACGCAGGCAAGGTGAAAACCCGCCGCCTCACCGAAAAAGGCTGGACTTTTTACAACCACGATCTGGTGAGCACCGGCATCGCCAACCGGGTGATGAAACAACTGGTCATGCCCAAAAAAGAGCGCGACCTGGTGGTGAACGTGGTGGCCCACCACATGCGGCTTTACAACTACAGCGACGAATGGACGGACACGGCGGTGCGCCGGGTGGTGCGCGAGCTGGGTGATCATTTTGAAGACATCATGCTCATGAGCCGGGCCGACATCACCGGCCAGAACCCCCGCAGCCGCGAGCGCAAACAACGCAAGGTAGACCAGTTCATGGACCGCGTGGCCCACCTCAAGCGGGAGGAAATCAACAAACCCCGCAGCCCCATAGACGGCAACCGGGTGATGCAACTGCTGGGCATTGAGCCCCACCGGGGCGGCGGCGGCCCCCAGGTGGGCGAGGTGATGAACCACCTCAAGCAACTGGTGATAGACGGCGTGCTGGACCCGGACGACACACCCCGCGCCGAAGAAATCGTCACCAGCGGCGCATGGAAAAACCCCATCCCCGACGCCGCCCCACCCCGCAGCCACGGGGAGTGACACGGGCTTCAGGTTGGAAGCTGGAAATTGGCGGCTGGAAAAAGGAAAGGCTCCATCGTTCTCGCCGTCATTCCCGCGAAAGCGGAAATCCAGTCAAACAAAAAAATCACACCTTTTTCTGTTTTCTTATACAAATTTTCAATCGAAACAACATTAACCCTGAGCAATGAGCCGGTTTGGAAATGGGTGCTGCGAAGTCCGGCGGTTCGGTGAAAATTGGT
>CAYJOG010000414.1:0-3094 GCA_964371695.1 uncultured bacterium | reverse complement strand
CTAGAGCATTTTCAGAGCAGATGTAGACAAAATAAGGGCTTTTTTCTTGCCCTCTCCCTGAGGGAGAGGGCAAGGGCGGGCGCCGCCCTTTGTCTACGTCAAATATGAATTTGCTCTAACAGGCGTTCACGCCACACCACTGACGGGGGTGATCTGAACAACGCCGGTGTCGGCGGTGGCAGGGGGTGCGGATGGGCCAGCGGCTTCGCTCAACAGCGTCCCCACCGGCACCTGGGCCAGTTGAAACAGCGCCTTCTGTCCCCGCAGGGCTTTGGAGAAACGCCCCCGGTCGGGTTTCAGGCCAAACAGCGCCAGCACCTCGCCCACCAGCCGCCAGGGGCGGCGCAGCCAGCTCACGGCAAAAAAGCTCAGGTAACTGAAAACCACCAGCCACCGCAGCATGGGGGTGCTCAGCACACCGCTGTAGGACACCTGTCGGCCCAGGCTCTGCCAGTTGAAGATTTGCTCGAAATATTCGTCGCTCAGCGTGACCTTGCCCGCCGCCTCAAGCCGCCGGAACTCCTCGGTGCCCGGCAGGGGCATGAAGGGGTTCATGTGGACTTCCCCCAGGCCCATCCACGCGCCCCGCAGCACCAGCAAATAACTGAGCCACAGGCTGCGCCAAGTTTCAAACGGAAACCCCACCATCACAAAACCCCCCACGCGGATGCCCGCCTTGAGCGCCGCTTTGGCCGCACGGATTTGCCGGGGGGTGCTGGCGTTTTTTTTCACGCGGCTGAGGATGGCGGCGTCGCCGCTCTCAAAGGGCAGGGCAAAGTTGATGCAGCCCGCCCGCGCCATGGCCTGGGCGACTTCTTCGCTGATGGCCTCGGTGCGGGTGCCGATGGGAAACTGCCAGGTGATCTTCAGCCCCCGGCGCTCTATCGCCGCGCAAAACGCCAGAATCCACGTGCGTTTCAGCACGGCGGTGAGATCCTGAAACTGGAAATCCCGTGCGCCGTAACGGGCCGTGTAGCTTTCCATTTCGTCCAGCACCTTTTCGGGGTCGCGGGCCACCCAGCGGGTGGTCCACATGTTGGGGCTGCTGCAATAGGTGCATTGATAGGGGCAGCCGCGGGTGGCCAGCATGGGCATGAACGGCCCCTGATAGGTACCCAGGCAGCCTTTTTGCGCGAAGTATTTTTCCATGGGCAAGTCAGACCAGTCGGGCAGGGCGATTTCGTCCACAGCCCGCAGCCGCGCCCGGCGGCCTTCGTCATGAATACGCCCGGCGGCGTCCTTCCACACCAGCCCGGCCACGCCCGAATAATCCCGCGCCGCCCCCGCCTGGGCGTGAATGAGGGCGAACAGCGCCTGGGCGGTTTCTTCTCCCTCGCCGGTCACCACCACGTCGGCCTCGCTCTGTGTGAGCACCAGTTTGGGCAGGGCGGTGGCGTGTTCGCCGCCAATCACCAGCACCGCCGCCGGGCGGGCCAGGCGCAGCTCCTTCAGCAACACACGCATCAGCGGCCAGGTGCCCGAAAACATGCAACTCAGGCCAATGGCGGTCACATCTGGCGGCAGGCGGTTGATGATTTGCGCGGGCGTGAGGCCGCGATACCACCGGCCCTGCAACTGCCATTTCTGGTCCAGCCCCTCGCCCTGGGCGTCCAGCACCAGCAGCGGCAGGTTCTTGGCCCTGAGCGCGCCGGTGATATAAGACAACCACAACGGCGGCACCGACACCCCAGAGCCAATGTTGCCCTGGCTGATGCGGTATGGCGGGTTGATGAGGGCGGTTGTCACGGGGCAGGAAAAGTATAGGCCCCGGCGTGTTGATTCCTGTTTTTATGGGGGATTTTGTGCGTGAAGGATGGAAAGAGGACGTTGGAATGAGAAAGGGTTCCCTCGTTTCCCTCTCCCATTCTGCGAACGGGAGAGGGGAAATTGGTTTTTTCTTTTCATGCCGACTCCAATTCCAGATAACGGGAATTGGAATCGTTTATTTGGCCCCGCAGCAAGAGCGGCCCTACCCCCGCTTTGCCTGATAAACCAGCGCCGCGTGAATGAAACCCTTGAACAGCGGATGGGGCGCGCTGGGGCGGCTTTTGAATTCCGGGTGAAACTGCACGCCGATGAAAAACGGATGCCCTGGCCGCTCGGCCATTTCCACCAGTTTGCCGTCGGGGCTAAGCCCGCTGAACACCAACCCCGTGCCTTCCAGCACCGAGCGGTAACCGTTGTTCACCTCATAGCGGTGGCGGTGGCGTTCATAAATCAAATCGCGGCCATAGAGCCGGAGCGCCAGTGTGCCCGGCAGCACGCGGCAGGGATACAACCCCAGGCGCATGGTGCCGCCCAGTTCCTCCAGGCTTTTCTGGTCGTCCATGATGTCGATGACGTTGTGGGGGTTTTCGGGGGTGAACTCGCGGCTGTTCGCGTCTTTGATGCCCGCCTGATTGCGGGCCGCCTCAATCACCGCCACCTGCATCCCCAGGCACAGGCCCAGAAAAGGCACGCCGTTTTCGCGGGCGAAACGCACGGCCTCCACCTTGCCGTCTATGCCCCGCACACCAAAGCCGCCGGGCACCAATATGCCGTCGTAGGCGGCGAGTTTTTTGACCGCCTTGCGATTACCCATGAGGGTTTCGCTGTCGATGAAATCAAACTCCACCTTGGCGTTGTTGGCAAAACCGCCGTGGGCCAGGGCCTCGTTCACGCTCAGGTAGCTGTCTTTAAGGCCCACATATTTGCCCACGATGGCCACACGGGCCACGGCCTTGGGGTGGCGGAAAACCTGCACGATTTTTTCGAGGTGCGAGAGCTCTGGCGCGCGGGGTTTGAAGCCCAGGCGACGCATCACGATTTCACCCACGCCGTCGCGCTCGAATATCAGGGGCAGTTCATAGACGTTGTCGTGGTCCAGGGCCTGCACCACGCGTTCGGGGTCGATGTCGCAAAACAGGGCGATCTTCTGACGCAGGTCGGTGGTGAGGGGCTTGGCGCTGCGGCACACGATCATGTCGGGCTGAATACCAATGCCCCGCAGCTCTTTGACGCTGTGCTGGGTGAGCTTGGTTTTCAGCTCGCCGCCCGACCCCAGAAAAGGCACCAGTGTGAGATGCACAAACATCACCTGCTCGCGGCCAAACTC
>CAYJOG010000413.1:1971-3105 GCA_964371695.1 uncultured bacterium | reverse complement strand
GGGGGAATCGGGCAGCATGATTGGCGACAGCGGGGCCATCACCCTGGCAGAAGGGCTGCTCAAGGGCGTGAGCGGCGTGGACAAAAAAGCCGCCTGGGCCGCCATGTGGCGCGCCGCCAATGGCGAGCGCCCCGCCGGGGCGCGTTATGAAGGCCGGGGCGGCGCACTCAAGGATTATCTCAAACACGGTTACGTGCCCGGCGACCAGCACGGCGGCTCGGTGTCGGTGACGCAGGAGTTTGCCTATGCCGATGGTGCGCTGGCGCTGTTGGCGGAGAAACTGGGCAAACACAAAGAGGCCCGCGAACTGCGCCGCCGCAGCCTGTTTTACCAAAACCTTTTTCACCCGCAGCGGAAGTTTTTTGAGGCCCGCGCCGCCAGCGGCGAATGGCTCAAGGCCGACCCCCCCAACGTGTGGAACAAACACTTGGTAGAGGGCACGCCCTGGCAGTGGTTGTGGTATGCCCCTCACGACACACCGGGCCTGATGGCCCTGATGGGCGGGGCCGAGACCATGACGGCGCGGCTGGACGAAATGTTCACCCTTTCACACCGTTTCCCCAAGTCTCCCGGCTCGGACCCTTATTACTGGCACGGCAACGAGCCGGACCTGCACGCGGCGTTTCTCTATCACTGGGCGGGCCGGGCCGACCGCGCGAGTGAAGAGGTGCGGTGGATTCTGGGCAAAAAATACAACGACACGCCTGCGGGCCTGGATGGCAACGACGACGCGGGCACCCTCAGCGCGTGGTATCTCTTTGCCGCGTCGGGCTTTTACCCCATCGCGGGAACCACTCGTTATGTATTGAGTCCGCCTCTGTTTGAAGAAACCACCCTGCGGTTAGAGGGCGGCAAAACCCTCACCGTGCGCGCCCCCGGCGCGAGCGCCGAAAACCGTTATCTGTGGGCGGCGACGCTGAACGGCAAAGCCCTCAGGCATCCGTGGTTCGAGCATGGCGACATCGCCCACGGCGGCGTGCTGCACATTACGCTGGGGCCAACGCCCCGGCGGTGGTAAGGGGGGCGTTGGCGCATTTTCGGAATTGGTTGGTCATCAGAAAAGACCCTCATTCCCCCGCCGTCATTCAACCGGAGGGGGGGGGTCACGGGGACCAAGTCCAAGAACGATAATTT
>CAYJOG010000413.1:0-1961 GCA_964371695.1 uncultured bacterium | reverse complement strand
ACTTTTTTCTTTAAATTGGCGGGCGGGGACGCCCGCCCCACTGAAAGAAAAAGGTGTGCTGTTTTTGTTTCAACTGGATTCCCGCTTTCGCGGGAATGACGGCGAGACGGTGGTGAGGCGAGCGTTATTCAGTCCTTCTCTGCCTTGGCGGCCAGAAATGTGGCGATGGCCTTGTCCCGCACCTGAATGTGGTTCACCAGCCAGTCCAGCAGCGTGCGCCGGATTTCCTCCGCCACCTGTTCACCACCGCCGTCGCCCAGCACGCGGGCATTCAGCTTGATGAGCTTGGCCTTGAAGGCCTCGTGCTCCTGTTTGTGAGAGGCGTAGTCAGGAAAATCATTCATCAGTTGCAGTTTTTCTTCGTCCTCAAAATGGCGTTTTACATAAATCTGCAAAAACCCCATGAGTTTGATGATTTCCCCTTTGTCGGCCCCGGAACTGAGGGATTCCAGAAAGGCGGACAGCCGCTTGATCAGCTCCTTGTGCTGGTCATCAATAAGGTCCACACCCACCGAAAGCGCGTCACTCCAGGCCACTTGTTCACTCATGGCGTGGACCTTAAGTCTTGAATAGTCCAGCATCAAGTCAACTGACTGAATTTCTTGAACGGAATGTTGTCAGAACAGAAGCACCGGCGCTACTCAAAGCCCTTGGCAGGGCTTATTCTGACGCTGTTCTCACACCATGACACAACCTGCCCCCACGCCCCAGCGCCCCGACCCCAACGCCCGGTTCAAGCAGCACATCGCCAACCTGCTGCGGGCGCGGTTTCCGTTTTTGTATCTTTGCACCCATGAGGAACAACGGGCCCTGAGCGTGCTCAAGTCGGTGGTCAGCACCGCCGCACTGGTAAAGACCCCCCGGCGGCTTTATGTATGGTCGTGTACCACCGGACTGGTGGCCGAGGGCAAGGCGGGCGAAGACCCCGCCACCGCGCCGCCGCTCAAGGCCCTGGAGGCCATCGCCGCGAACCCCGACCCCGCCCTGTTTGTGCTCAAGGATTTTCACCCGTATCTCGGTGCAAAAAATCGCCCCGCCGACCCCATGGTGGTGCGCCGCCTGCGCGACCTTGCCCCCCAGCTCAAGTCCGCCGCCAACCCCAAAAACGTGGTGTTTCTCTCGCCGGAACTGGCCCTGCCCCTGGAGCTGGAAAAAGACATCAACGTGGTGGAGTTTGACCTGCCGGACTTTTTTGAAATCCGCGAACTGCTGCATCAGATGATTCGCACCAACGCCAAGGGCGGGCGGGTGCAGATTGACCTGAACGCGCAAGAGGCCGAGGAACTGGTGAAGGCCGCCCAGGGCCTCACGCTGCAAGAGGCCGAAAACGCCTTTGCCTGGGCCATGGTGGAAGACGGCAAACTGAGCGCCAATGACGTGGACCTGATTCTCGAAGAAAAACGCCAGGTCATCCGCAAAACCGAGATTCTGGAATATCTCTCGCCGGGCCTGCACATGGACGACGTGGGCGGCCTGGAAAACCTCAAGACCTGGATGGACAAACGCAACCGAAGCTGGCTGGACGCCGCCCGGCGGTTTGGCCTGCCCCACCCCAAGGGGGTGCTCATCACGGGGGTGCCCGGTTGCGGCAAAAGCCTCATCGCCAAGGCCCTGGCGGCCTCGTGGCGGCTGCCGCTGCTGCGCATGGACGTGGGGCGCATCTTTGCGGGCATCGTGGGCTCAAGCGAAGAAAACATGCGCCGGGCGCTGCAAACCGCCGAGGCCATCGCGCCGTCCATTCTGTGGATTGACGAAATCGAAAAGGGCTTCAGCGGCGTGCAGGGCGCGGGGGGCGACAGCGGCACCAGCCAGCGGGTGTTCGGCACGTTCCTCACCTGGATGCAGGAAAAAACCCGCCCCGTTTTTGTGGCCGCCACCGCCAACAACATCAGCGGCCTGCCGCCAGAGATGCTGCGCAAGGGCCGGTTTGACGAAATCTTTTTTGTGGACCTGCCCACACC
>CAYJOG010000412.1:0-3131 GCA_964371695.1 uncultured bacterium | reverse complement strand
CAGTGGCGGGGCAACCCCCCCAACAGGTTGCAGGCGCGGCGGGGGGGGTTGTGGGCCAAACGCCAGGGGGTCTCCCTGCATCAGCGGCAGCGCTGGAGGAGCCGAGCCTTGTTTCATGGGCAGCGGCAACGGCGGCGAAGCTGGTTTGACGGCCACGGCCACCGGCTTTGGGGCAGCGGCGGGGACAGGCGTGGTTTTGGCCGCCACAGGGGGCACAACGGGTTTGACCGGTGCAGCCGCCACCGCGGGGGCCGCCGCCACTGGGAACTGAAACACATACCCCACCTTGGCCAGACGCTGCTGCAGTTGACTGAGTTGCAGCTTGTTGCGCTGCCCCTGCACCTGCAGGCGATAAACCTTCATGGCCTGAAGCGATTCTTCAACCAGTTTTGTTTTAAGTCCCAGCCGGGCCAGCCGTTGCTGACTGAGGAGCGCCAGGCCTTTGTCCAGATAGGGTGCAGAAATCAGCGTGGGAAGCGGTGCCGGAGCGGCCAAAAGGGGCGCGGTTTGGCAAAAAAGAACCCCTGCCAGCACAAAAGCTGAAAGAGAAGTGGCGAAATAGCGTGACTTGGCCATAAACACTGGGATTTTAGTTCAAACAGGGGTGGTTTGTTGAGGGTTTACGGGTTAAAAGGCTTCTCGTGCTGAACAGTTTTTTTGGCAACCGTTCAGATTTTTTCTATACTGTGCTCAATGAATCCCTCCCCTGCCCCCGAAATCCACGCCGCCGACGTGGTGAAAACCCTTTCCCAGGCCGAAGCCACACTGCGGGACCTGGAAAGCCTGAGTTTTCGCGGCACCGAACTGAACCGAAGCATGTTCGCCTGCCTCATGGCCCTGGGCAACACCAATGGTCTGAAAATGGGGCAGATTGCCAAGGAACTGCTGGTGACCAAGGGCAGCATCACGCAACTGGTCAAGGACATGGAAGGCAAGGGCTACGTCACCCGCACCCGCAACCCCAGCAACGAGCGCGAAGTGATTGTCACGCTCACCGAGCAGGGAGAAAGCGCCTTCGCCATGCTTTATCCCAAACGCCAGGAGGTGCTCAAGTCGGGTCTGGCCCGTGTGCTGAGCGCCGAAGACCAGGCCACGCTGCTGCAACTGCTCGGCAAAATCCGCGCCATGCCGGTGCGCTGAAATTGGCGTTTATTGACCCGGCGCGTCAAAACATTGTGCTGGCAACTTCTGTGTAAAATGCCCTGCGCCACCGGAGGAGCCCCATGTCCAAAAACACGCTTTCCATCACCGACAACCGCACCGGCAAAACCTATGAAATCCCTGTGGAGAACGATGCCATCAAGGCGCTGGACCTGCGCCAGATAAAAGTGAAAGACGACGACTTCGGTCTGTTGAGTTACGACCCGGCCTTTCAGAACACCGCCAGCACCAAAAGCAACATCACGTTCATCGACGGCGACGTGGGCATTCTGGAATACCGGGGTTATCCCATCGATCAACTGGCCGAGCAGAGCACTTATCTGGAAACCACCTATCTGCTGCTCAACGGCGAACTGCCCAACGCCGAGCAATTGGAAAACTTCAAACAGACCATCACCCTGCACACCTTTGTGCACGAAAACTTCAAAAAACTGCTGGATGGTTTTCACCACGACGCCCACCCCATGGCCATGCTGGGGGCCTCGGTGGCGGCGCTCTCCACGTTTTATCCCACCGCGAGCGACATTCACAACCCTGAAGAACGCCGCATGAACATGATTCGCCTGATCGCCAAAATGGCCACGCTGGCGGCCATGTGTTACCGGCATTCCAAGGGCCTGCCCTATGTGCTGCCCGACAACGACCTCACCTATCCCGGCAATTTTTTGAGCATGGTCAAGAAAATGGCCGAGCCGAAATATGCCCCCCATCCGGTGCTGGAGCGGGCGCTGGATGTGTTGTTCATCCTGCACGCCGACCACGAGCAGAACTGCTCGGCCAACGCCATCCGCAATGTTGGCTCCAGTCAGGTGGACCCCTTCTGCGCCGCCAGCGCCGCCATCTCGGCCCTGTTCGGCCCCCTGCACGGCGGAGCCAACGAAGAAGTGCTGCACATGCTCGACGAAATCGGCAGCAAAGAGAACATTCCCGCCTTCATCAAAAAGGTGAAGGAAGGCAAAGGGGCCAAGCTGATGGGCTTTGGCCACCGGGTGTATAAAAACTACGACCCCCGCGCCAAGATCATCAAAAAACTGGCCTATGACGTGTTTCAGGTCACCGGCACCAACCCCATGCTGGACATCGCCCTGGAGCTGGAACACATCGCCCTGGAAGACGAATATTTCGTCTCCCGCAAGCTTTATCCCAACGTGGATTTTTACAGCGGCCTGATTTATCAGGCCATGGGGTTTCCCATGGAGATGTTCACGGTGCTGTTTGCCATTGGTCGCACAGCGGGCTGGATGGCCCAGTGGGAGGAAATGCTGCTGGACAAGGAACAGAAAATCGCCCGCCCCCGCCAGATTTATCAGGGCCACCGCAGCCGCGATTACGTGGCCATGATCAAGCGGTGAAAAGCGGAAGTTGAACGCAGGGAAAAACAAAGAGAACATCGTTCCCTCCCCCCAGAGGGGGGAGGGAACGATGGCTGCCTCTTGCTTTTTCACCACCCCGCTTTGCGAAAAACCTTGTAGGTGGCGGTGGGAAAGGCATAGTCCCCCAGTTGCCCCGGCGGCACCCAGGCAGCGTGGCGCGCCCGCGCCTCGGCGCTCAGGCGTCCGCCGGTTTTTTGCAGCATGAAGCTGTGCAGCTTCAGCGAGATATGCGTGTATTCGTGCCGCACCAGACCCAGCGATTCGGTGACCGCTACACAAAGGCCCGTCTCTTCGGCGAACTCGCGCACCACCGCCTGGGCAGGTGTTTCACCGGCCATCACCTTGCCGCCGGGCAGTTCCCACAGGCCCCCCAGCAGGCCCTCTGGCGGGCGGCGCGTGATGAGCAGTTTTTGCCCATGCACCAGCAAACCCACGGCGACCTCCACCTTTTTTCGGGCCGCTTTGGGCCGGGACACCGGCAGCGCCAACTGGCGGCCCTGCGCCAATGCCCGGCAATGTTTTTTGAGGGGGCACACGGGGCACTGCGGGTTTTTGGGCAGACACACCGTGGCCCCCAGCTCCATCATGGCCTGATTG